>NZ_NGFP01000099.1 GCF_002149035.1 Streptosporangium minutum | reverse complement strand
CGCCGGAGCCCCTCCCCTACCCCCGACCCGGAGCAGTCCGCTGCCGGATCGACGAAATCCGTCCGTCCTGTTCGGGAGGCCTCCGCCGGGCGGCGGCCCATGCTCCGGGTTCTCCTGCTCGCGGCGGGATCCGCGCTGGCGGCGGAGAAACACCGCATACGCACCAGAAGCCGCCGTATTAGCCTGGACCGCAGCCCTCTCGTCATACCTCCTGAGGCCGCCACTGGAGCTTCCCGTCGCCCGTTGGCAGCCGGGGGAGACCCAAGGAGTTGATCGTGCGCCGTCCCATCGATGACCTGCCGGAGTACCGCAGCCGCGTGAGAGGTTGCCTCCTGGGCGGCGCGCTCGGCGACGCGCTCGGCGCCCCCGTCGAGTTCGAATCGCTCGGCGGGATCCGCAGGCAGTACGGCTCCGCGGGCCTGACCGAGCCGGCCCCCGACTGGCGCGGCAAGGTCGGTCTGATCACCGATGACACCCAGATGACGCTGTTCACCCTGGAGGGGCTGATCCGCGGGGAGAACGTCACCGCCGTACGGCGGGCCTACCTGCGCTGGCTGGACACCCAGCAGCACTCCTCCCCGCCGCCCGCGGACGGCGGGGTCCGCACCGGCCGGCTCCGCGAGCAGAGATGGCTCTACTCCCGGCGGGCCCCCGGCAACGCCTGCCTGTCAGGCCTGCGCCACGGACAGGCCGCCGCTCCCGCGCCGTTCGGTGAGCCGGGACCGGTCAACCCCGGCTCCAAGGGCTGCGGAACGGTCATGCGCTCGGCCCCCTTCGGATTCCGCGCACGGAGTGCCCGGCACGCGTTCGAGCTGGCCGCCGAGTGCGCCCAGGTCACCCACGGTCACCCCACCGGCTACCTCGCCGCGGGCGCCTTCGCCGCCATCGTCCACTTCCTGATGAACGACCTCGCCACGGACGACTCCGCGACGGACAGCGCGCCGCTCGCGCAGGCCGTACGGAGGGCGATGGACCTGCTGGCTGCCTATCCCTCCCACGAGGAGACCACCGGAGCGCTGCGCGCCGCCGTGTCCCTCGCGGCGGAAGGCGCCCCGAGCCCGGAGAGGGTCGAGTCGCTCGGCGGGGCGTGGATCGCCGAGGAGGCGCTCGCGATCGCGGTCTACTGCGCCCTGGTCAACCCTGAGCCCGGCGATATCCGGCAGGCATTGCTGCTCGCGGTCAACCACTCCGGTGACAGCGACTCCACCGGCGCCGTCTGCGGCAACCTCCTGGGCGCCCTCCACGGCGAGGCCTCACTCCCCGGCGACTGGCTCGTCCATCTCGAAGGCCGTGACGCCATCACCGAACTCGCCGACGACTTCGCGGCCTGGTCCACCGGCGGCCATGAGCCCACCGGCGACTGGCTCACGAAGTACCCCGGAGACTGACCCGCCCCCGGCACGTACGGCGGGCTCATGCCGAAGTACTCGGCGCCCCAGCCGCTGCGGATGACGGTCACGGGTCGGTCCGCTCGCGGTGGACGACGACCTCGTCCCCGCGTCCCGGATACGCCATGATCAGCAGCCGCTGCCCAGCGCGCTTCTCGCCCTTCCACGGGAGCCAGGCGTAGTGGACGCGGATCCGGTAGTGGCCCTTGCCCCGGACGGCGAGGTCGGGGAGTTCGGGACCGCCCATCGCGTCTCTGAGCTTGATCTCGCCGGTCGGGCTTTGATAGCCGACCTCGACGACGTGGTGCCACCCCTTGGTCTCCACGGGCGGGCGACGCCGGTAGGTCTCGGTCGTGACGCAGACCCTGGGATCGGCATAGATGCTGATCATCAGATGGCCGGGGAGCGCGGCCACCAGCCCGTTCTTCTCCAGAAGCTCGTACAGGCCGTCCTCGAAGGGGTCGTTGTAACCGTCCTCCTCGTACGCCTCCAGGACGCCGTGGTCGGTCCACAGCGGTTCCCTGCGCACCGATGCCGACTCCGGCCTGATCAGGGGGCGGTGGCGAGGCGCCGCATCGCACTTGCGCTGCTCCTCCGCCTCCCGCTCCGCGATCTCGCGGTCCTCCGCGTCGATCCTCGCCTTGACGATCGCGGCGGCGCGCGGGCAGATCTCGTCGAGAGGGTAGGTCAGCCCGCGCACGTCGACGCCACTGGCCTCGCGGACGCGGGCGATCTCCCGTGGGTCGTTCCGCGTGTAGACGCCGCACAGCCGGTGCCCGTACGCCACCAGCGCCAGGTCGGGTGTGCCCTGCCCGAACGGCGGCCCGTCGGACCCGCGCGCCTCGCACACGAAGGCCGTCTCCCCGGTCATCGGGCGAGACTCGACGTGCTGCCCGTACTCCCCGGCTGTGGACCGGGCCCGCTCGCAGTCGCTCCGCGAGGTGAACGGGCCGCGCGCGTGGTCCGCCACCGGGAGGAGGGAGAGCGCCACGACCGACACCGCGACCGCCACAGCCACCCGGTACGGCGAGCGCCGGGCCGGGCGCCTGCCGTACAGGGACATCAGGATGATCGCGGAGACGGTGAAGGCGGCGCTGTGCCACAGCGGTGAGATGCCGAAGAAGATCTCGCCGGTCTCCACGTCGGGGGCGAACATCCAGTCGGGATAGATCTGCGCGCCCTCGTAGTCGAACACCATGTCGCCGCCCAACGACTCGGCGGCGGTGTGGTCCGGGGCGGCCCGGGTCGTGACTGCGGTGACAGCCCCGACCGCGGCGGCGATGACCAAGGAGCACGCCGTCGCCCGCACCAGGCGGCGCGTCCTGCGCACCACCGCGACCAGGACCAGGACGGCGAGGCCCCCCACCCCGACGAGGAGGTCGAAGCTCAGCCAGAGCAGCAGACCCGAGCCGGTGAAACGCGTGCGGAACGCCGACTCGACCGCCCCCCTCGGGCCGATCCAGAACGGCAGACCGTGGGCGAGGTGGGCGAGCGCGGGCAGCAGCGGCAGCACGACCGCGGCGACCGGCAGCGGCCACCGTCCGAGCGGGACCCTGGCCGGGACCGGCCTCTCCCGGCGCGGTACGGCTCCCGCGAGATCGTGGGCGGACCGCGCCAGCCACACCAGCATGAGGATGGCGCGCGCACCGGAGACGCCGAGGATCACGGTGAAAGCGGGGGCGCTGAAGCTGTCGAAGCCACCGAGTGCCAGCGGCATGACGAGAGACGCCAGCACCACGCTCGCGGCCCCCGACCACACGGCACCCCTGCCCCACCGGCCGTCCCGCGCCTGGGCCACGAGGATCAGCGCCATCCAGAGCGACCAGAGCAACCCGTCCAGCCCGACAAGGTCGAAGATCTGCTCGACGGCACGGATGTCGAGCTCGTCGAACACCTCCTCGCCGATCGAGCCCACCACGCCGAGCGTCCCGGCCGCGAACGCGATGAACCTCAGCGCCCGGGGGGTGCCGTCCAGCACCCGGTGGAACAGCACCACGAGGGCGAGTCGCCCGATATCCCGAGCGACGTCCACCCACCAGGGCGACGGGAGTAAGAAGAGCACGTAGAAGATCAGCTGGACGGCCAGGTAGGCGTAGAGCACCCTCCGCAGCCGGCGGACGTGCCTGTCCGGAGCGGTGTCCTGGCCGACCACCCGCCCCCGGAGAATCTGCCACAGGGCCCAGCCCTGCACCCCTCCCGCCAGGACCAGGACCAGCGCGTACCACCCCGGTTCCAAGGGCCGCCACCGGCGGACCACGAGCCACCAGACGACCTCGCCGTCGCCGCGCACCACCGCGATGACGCCGGACACGACGACCGCGACGAGATAGCCACCTGCGAAAAGCGCGGCGGGCCATCCGAAGCGGTAGCGGCCGGGACGATGGGGGCGCACGTGGACTTCCCTGGGGGGTGAGAAGAATGATCAGGTCTGGGTGACGAGAAAAGGATCAAGCCGGCAAAGCGCCCCACCCTAACGGGCCGTTTCCCGGGAGTCGATCAACGATCCGCCACGGCGCCCTCAGGCGTCGAGCTGGCGGGTGATCGACGGATCGGTGATGGCCGTGTCGTCGGCGAGCAGGAACGCCTTGGACAGGATGACCGACAGCATGCCGCCGTCCTCCTCGAAGGGCAGGAAGACGGACGCGGCGGCGCGGTCGCGCCCGGGGACGATGCACAGGTAGGCGTCGTTGGGCTCCATCAGGATGTTGCCCGACCCCAGGTGGATCCGGTAGGTCCGCCGGTCTCCGCGCACCCGCAGGAACCGGTCGGTCAGCTCCGCCCGCTCGGCGATCCTCAACCGGGGCAGGAGCCGGGCGAGCGCGTCGCGCCGGGTCCTGGCGGTCTCGGTGAGCTCGCCGAACCCGTAGGAGTGCCAGTAGTCCTCGTGCCCGCCCGCGGCCTGCTGGTCCAGGCCGACCGAGGTGACCCCGACGGCCAGGTCGGCGTCGCGGAGCACCTCCGACAGCACCAGCGGCGGCACCTCCGTCAGCGGCACCCCCTCCAGCGCGGTGCGGTTGCCCGCCCAGTCGTGGCCGGAGAGCTCCTCCTGCCCGTCCCGGTAGAAGGTGATCTGCTCGGTGGCGCAGAGGGAAGCGGTCTCCCACCCGTCGGCCGCCGGGTCGCTGACCACGTGCATGCCCCAGCGGACCCGCCAGCCGGACAGCTCCCTGACCGCCTCGCCCTGGTCACCGCCGCACTCGTAGTCCCAGTGGCCGATGGACAGGCCGGTCCAGCCGCGCTGGTTCAGCAGCGTCTTGGCCTGGCCGTACCGGAGCACGTGCCCGGCGAACCGGTTGGAGAAGGTGCGGGTGTGCTCCTCTGCCGGGGTCAGCAGGTAGACCTCGCGGAACGCCTGCTTGTACGGCTGGCGGATCCCGTGCTCCAGCAGGTGGTCGCGCCAGGTCCGGACGTCCTCGGCCGTCTCCCGGATCGGGTGCCACAGCCGGATCGGGGCGTCGGGGTCCGGCTGGACCCTGCGGCCCTGCGGATCGGTGAGTTCCCAGCCGGAGTCGGTTCTGACGGGGAGCCCGGCCTGGCCCTGAAGGATCTGCCAGATCAGATTCCGGGCGTACAGGCCGGTAACCGGGTGGTCGAGGAAGAACTCCGTCACCTGCCGCCAATGCCAGGTCCGTTCCTCGATCAGCGCCCGCTCCAGCCGGAACCGCTCGGCCGGAAGCGCCTGCTTGAGCTCCTTCAACGTGGTCTTGAGCACGGCCAGCGCGGGGTCCTGGCGGATCGCCTGTGGCACCGACTTGATGGTCTTCCCTGCGGCGTTGACGTAGCGGAGCGCGGGACCGTCGGCGCAGAGCCGTACGAGACAGTCACCGATCTTCTCCTCCCGCACCCCGTCCGGGCCGAGTCCGAAGGCCGGCACGGTGCGGTCCAGCAGCTGCTCGCGGGTCAGCCCCGCCTGCTCGGCCACCGCGTCCAGGGTGCGCGCCACGTTGGCCAGCACGGACTTCTTGCGGACCTTGACCTGGACCCTGGCCAGTGACGCGACGGTGTCCAGCCCGCCGCGGCGGGCCAGGACGTTCACGGCGGCGTTGGCGAGCATCTCGCTGCGGCAGTTGGCTCCCGCCCCGCCGATCCCCGTCCCACAGGTCAGGGCGAGGTCGCCGAGGAGCTGGGTCACCCATGGCTCGTCGATCAGCTCGCACGTCCACACCATGCCGCGCACCGGTACAGCGGTGCGTTCGTGCAGGAAGACGGTCTCCGTCCATTCGTAGCCCTCGTCGGAGCGGCGATCGACCCTCTTCTCCCGATGGGCCGCGACCAAGGCGAGGATCTCGCGGACCAGGCCGGCGGCCTCGGAGGTCAGGAGCGTCCGGGCGGTCTTGAGCCATTTCCCGCTGGGCTTGGAGGACCTGGCGGTGTTCCAGTGGCGCAGCAGCGGCAGGATCTCGGGAGCGGCCAGGCGCGGGCCATACTCCTCGGCCAGCAGGCGGGCGATGCCGTCGCAGTCCCAGATCACGTTCCGCACCACGCCTGCCGGGCCGTTCTCGGCGGGTTCGGTCAGCACGTCCTCCAACTGGTGGTGGAGCGCGTCCCAGACCGGCCGGTGGTATTGACGGAACCAGCCCGGCGTCCACTCCAGGATGCGGCGGCGGTCCGCGTACCCCATTCTGCGGATCGCGGCGAGCGGGATCCGGTACAGCTCCGGATAGTTGGTGTGCAGCCAGGTCATCAGTGAATGGGCGGCCGACCAGAGGAATCTGACGTCCCCGGCCGTCCACGGGATGTCGGCTTCGGCGACGGACCGGGTCACACGCAGCACCCGCTCGTCGTAGTCGTGACCCCCCTCCATTCCCAGGCTGAGCCGCAACTGCGCCCAGCGGCCGAACATCCGCAAGTCGGCCTTCTCTCCGGGGAGCTCCTGCCCCGCGGCGAAGGCCGCGTCGAACCCAGCGAAGACAGCGCGGGCCGATGCGTCCATCTGACGGATGACATGGTCGTGAGCGTGCGGGAAATCGTCGATGACGCCCATGCTCAGCCCCCGACCAGCGGGACGAGCTTGATGAACGACACGACCGGGTCGACGGTCAGATCGATCAGCTCGGACAGATCCTCGATCTGACGCTCCCCGGCGAGCAGCAGGAACCCGTTGCGCCGGAACGCCCGCTCGGCGGCGTCCGCCTGCTTCTCCCAGTCGATCCGCCGTCCCGCGCCCATCCGGTAGCCGTTCAGCTCCACCTCGGCGTCCACCGGCCGGACCAGGCCGTTGAACCGGGGAGCGGGAGCCGCGTTGTAGCGGGCGACCTCCTCGCGGACGCGGAGCCGGACAAGCTCCCGCGCCGAAATGCTTTCGGGCAGGTCGGGGAGCGAGAACTCCTCTATCGGCTTTCCCGTCGCGGTCTCGTCCCGGAAGGTGACCGTTGCCATCGCGCAGCTCCACAAGTCATCGAAATCGTTGTGGTGATCATCAGTACCAGCCGGACCCGACAGAAACCGGCCTCGTCATCCCGGCATCACCCCTGGCAGGGGCCTGCCCCTTCTCAGGAGAGCCCCGGCGTCCGTGAAATGAATCCAATGAATCAATTTCATCGATTCATTTAGTTGCCGAGAGGAAACTATTTTCTTTTTATTGTACATGTGATCCACGTCACATCGAATTCAACTTCACTCGATCAATCGGCGCATGCAATAGTCGAATTGCCCAAAGAAATGGCAAGCAAGAAGAAGGGGTTAACCATGCAGGATCATGGTCTCGCACCGGATTTCGCCACGGATTTCGAGCTCTTCGCTCGTGAGCTGTCCGGCGACGAGATGGACGCCGGTCGCTCGTTCGGCTCCAGCCTGAGCACCGGCTTCACTTTCTCCACCGGCACGTGCAGCAGCGCGAGCACCGTCTCCACCGCCGGCTCATCCGCCACCGGCTGAGCCTGAGAGACTAGGAAAAGGGGAGGTCCCAGTCCGATGCCGCGCCCCGATGCCGCATCCGGTTTGGTGGATGACGCGCAGCTGGCCTGGGACCTCCCGGTCGCCTTCGCCCCGTCCGTGGAGATTGTTTCCGAAAACAATCCCGGTGTGCTGCTGTACCGAAAGGACACCGGGCGATATTTTCAGCTCGGCCGCAGCTCGCGGATGTTTGTCCCGCATTTAAAGGAAGGCGTCACCCCCGGCTATCTGGTTCAGAAGATTTCCGGCCTGTTCCAGGTCCAGGAATCCGCGGCGGCGCACACGGTCACGAGATTCCTGTCGGAGATCCGCGAGATGGGGCTGCTGGACGTCCCGCCCCCGGCGAAAGGCCTGCGCGGCGGAGCCGCCCGGGTCTTGGCGGAGATACCCATGCGGCGGCTCGTCCTGGTGCGTGACCCTTCTCCGCCGGCGGCCTCCGGCAAGCCCGCGACGCCCCGGAGCCTGACGCGAATCGCCGCAGGAGCCTTCGTATGCGCGGTCGTCCTACTGGCGGCCGGCGTGGCCGCACTGGCGGCGACCCGGCTGCTCGACGTCAGGGCCCTCGGGAGCGCCTCGATCGCGATCCCGCTCGTCCTTCTGCTCCACCTGATGTTGCACGAGGCCAGCCACTGGCTGGCTTGCCGATATTACGGTGTGACGGTTCCCGAGGCCGGGATCGCCTTCTGGTTCTGGATTCTGCCCAGACCCTATGTCGATCGTTCACACGCCTACCGGCTCAACCGCCGTACACCGTTGGTCGTCATCACCACGTCGGGGATCGTCGTCGACGCGCTGAACGCCGGCATAGCGGGAACGCTGGCCTTCGCCACGGACGACCCCACGCTCCGCGCGCTCGCCGCGGCGGTCGCGTACACCCTTCTGATGACCCTCGCGAACGACGTCAACCCTTTGTTGCCAAGTGACGGGTTGCACGCGATCGAGGCGGCGACCGGGCATCACTCGTTCCGTCGCAGGGCGATCCAGTACCTGCTCACCCTTGTTCTCCGTCTTCCCTCCTCGCATCACCACGAGTTCGCCAGCCGCCGGCTCCGCCTGCTGTATCTCGGATACGGCCTGCTGGCACTCGCCTACCTGGCTGTCGTGGCCTTGCTCGTCGCTCGTTTCGTCGCATCGGTGGGGGGATAAGAATGAGATTCCGGGAATCTGCGACCATCGCGCCCTTCGTCCTCGTGCGCTTCTCCGGATACGCGGCAACAGGGCCGCACAGACTCCGGGCGGGCCGCACGACGGCCGCGCTCGATGAGATGCGTGAGTGCGGGCGCCGGTTGGAAACGCTCACGGACCCGCTGGCCGACGCGCTGTACGGACTCGTGCCCACCTTGCCCGCCGAGGAGCGCCGTGCCGCGGTGAGCCTCCGGAGGGATGTGCACAACGGCCGCGTCCCGCGGATCTCCAAGGATGCGCGGGATCGGATAGCGACCCGGCTCGCTCCGGACGCGCGGCAGGCGCTGACACGATGGCTGGCGCTCCTGGAGCGGTCCGAGGCGGCCATGACGGCCTACACGGAGATCTTCGAAGCGGAACTCGCCGAGGCCGAAGCCGAGCTGATCGAGCAGGCCGGCACGGATGAGATGATCAAGGCTCTCTCCCTTGCCTCGCCGGAGGTCACGGCCACCGTCCTGCGGGGAGACCCGGCCCGTGCGGGGGTCAGAACGAGGCGGAAGCTGGTACGCACGCTCTTCAACTACTTCGTGCGGGCGACGGTCAAGACCAGCCCCCTCGGCTGGTTCAGCCCCGTGGCGGTGTGCTCGATCGGCGGCGAAGGCCCCGGAGGCAGCGCCGAAGGCGGTTCCTACCAGGCGGTCGCGACCCTGCCTCAGGCTCTCTATCTTCGGCTCCTCCAGCGTTTCTGCGCGCACGAGTCCGCCGGCCGCCACCTGCGTCTCCACCCCGCCCGGCAGCTTGACAGCACCCACATGCTGCGTGCCACGTACTCCCACACGCGGACCAACAGCTTCTTCTGGCGCGAGGATCTTCTGACGGACATGACCGTCCACCGTGGACAGGTACGGACGGTGCCTCATGGCATGTCCGGTGAACACGTACTCGCCGCACTTCGCAGGGACGACTCGGGGGCGTCCTGGTCCCGGGTGGCCCGGCTGACCGACTCGGGACTTCTCCGTCTGGAGTCGGCGTGGGCTCCGGACGACTACGACGCCCACCACTCGATGACCGTGCTGGCCGAGTCGCCCGGAGTGACGGACGCCATGGGGACGGAAGTGGCCGATGCGCTCCGTGACATGCGAGAAGGCATGCTTCAGATGTCCGAAGCCGCGCCCCGGCTGCGAGCGGCTCTCGCCTCGCGGATCACGCGCCAGGCCGTGGAACTCGACGAGGCCACGGCCACCGCCACGGCGCCACGGGTCCCCGACCTGGCCGTGCGGGAGGACGTTGTCAGGAACAACCCCCTGCCCGCGTTGCCGGAGTGGGTCGAGGACGCCCTCTCCGGCTACGGCCGACGGCTGTCGGCCTACATGACCGTCCTGCCGCAGTACGCGAGCACACTTGAGTTCTGGCGACGGCACATCGCGCCCGTCCATGACTCTCTCTCGCTGCCGGCGTTCCTCTCCCTCTACATGACCACCCCCGGCCCTCATCTGCGGCGCAACATCGACGTCCGGCTGTCCGACGGTCCGGCCCTCGACATCGGCCCGGGGCCCTCGATGCTCCGGCCCGCCTTCGCGATCCTGTTCCAGCTCGCCACCCTGGAAGATCGGGAACAGGTGGTCGTCCTGAACCAGCTCATGGACGGCGCCGGAGGCGTGACCGCCCGCTTCCGCAAACTGCTGGCCCCCCGGCTCCTCGAAGATCCGCTCCAGGCGTGGCTCAACCATCTGGCGCCGGAGGGTTCACGGCCTCTGGAACTCACCGTGGCCTCGGACTGGAACCCCGTCCAAGCGCGGTGCGCGGGCCGTGCCCGCGCGCTCGACATGGGCGGCGGGCTGGTCCCGGCGGGAGAGTCGACGGCGCTGGACCGGTTGCGGATCCGGCTGGACGAGCACTCGGGAACCTTGGTCGTGGAGGACGAGCACGGCCCCGTCGTTCCCTTCTACTCCGGTCTCGTTCCCCGCCGCATACTGAACGGGCCTGCCAACGTGCTGTCCACCATCGCCAGCCCGTGGTACTGCTCGGCTCCCGAAGCGTCGGGAACCGCCTCGCTGTTGCTCCGTCTTGAGCGGCCCACCGGAGTCGTGCACAGACCTCGCGAACGCGCCGGCGCCGTGATCACCCGTAGAGCGCACTGGATGGTGAGCGCGGAAGAACTGCTGGCCGAGGTGAAGGCTCCCACCCCGGCCCTGACCTTCGCGGCCTATCGCGACTGGGCCCGTGCCCACGGGCTCGCGGATGAGCTCTTCGTCCGCCGGGGAACCGCGGAGCCCGACCTGTTCGCCAAGTCCCGCAAGCCGCTCTGGCTGTCCAGCGCCGTGCCCCTCTCGGTCTCGGGCCTCCTGGACTCGCTCTCGGCGAAGGAGATCCTCATCATGGAGGAAGCCCTCCCCCGGCCCGGGGAGGACTCGCCCGTGATCGACGGACATCCGCGCACGACGGAGTACGTCGCCCACATGAGCTGGGACGGGTGCTGATCATGCATTCCTGGCTCTACTGCGCGATATATCCCGGCGCCTTCGATCGGCTGGACAGCGTGATCCAGGAGCTCGTGGCAGGGACACACGGCCTGATCGAGACCGGGACCGAGCGGGACCGCTGGTTCTTCCTCCGGTTCTTCGACGTCGGCGGCCCGCACGTCAGGCTGCGCGTTCAGGGTCCGGCCGGGCTCCTGGACGATGTCTACACCGACCTCGTCAGCCGCTTCCCCGACTTCCTTCGCAAGGTTCAGACCGATCCGGGCACCCCGGCCGTGTCCGTGCCGGGGACACCTCCCACGAACTACTGGGAGGCCGTCGACGTCCGGCTCTACGAGCCCGAGTTGCGCCGGTACGGAGGCGTCGAAGGTGTCCGGGTGGCCGAGGGCAATTTCATGCTCTCCAGTGAGATCGCGTTGCGAGCGGTCAGCGAGGGCCTCGACCACCTCCAGCGCCAGGCCCTCGCGGCGCTGACGATGAGGAACGCCCTCCGGCACTGCCTACCCGGCGCGGAGGAGCAGTTCTGGTCCAAGTACCTCTGGTACTGGACGGGCGGGGACGGACCGTTCGCACCCGCCGGCCGGACGGCTGCGGCCTCGTCGGCCGCCCGCCTGGAGCCCGCCATCGGCACCGCCGGAGACGCCCTCCCGCCGCACCTCGTACAGGACGCCGAGAGGTACGGCGGCGCGATCCGGACGACCGCCTCCGAGGCGATCGCCGGCGGCGTGCCTCTCACCACCTGGCAGTGGGTGTTCCACCTACTGCACCTGCACAACAACCGGCTGGGGATCACGCCGGGTGACGAAGCCGTACTCGCCGCCCTGCTGGGTGGAACACCGAAGGAGGATGCCGATGCGAGTGAGCACCGATCCGATGGCCGGCCCGCCGCCGCCCACCATTGAGGCCGCGCTGCGACGGCTGGATCCGCTCATCGACGGCCGGGGCGCCCTGATCAACCTCGTCACCCGGACCCCGATGACCACCGGACGGCAGCGCTTCCCGGTGTGTACCGCGGCCCTGGGCAATCCCGGGTCGCTCCTGCCCGGCACAGCGGATGCGCCCCAGCGCATGTCGTGGGCCGCCCTCGACGGCGCGGGCAGCGGGCTCGCCGAGGAAACCGCCAGGCTGACCGCCACGGTCGAGGCGATCGAACGCTACTCCAGCTGCCTGTGGGACCCGGAGCAGTTCCTGTGGGCCAGCGCGCGCTCTCTCGGCGACGAGGCACTGGACCTGAACCGGGTGCCGCGGTGTTCCGAGTCCGAGCTGGCCGCCCCCGCGTGCCCGCTCGTGGCCCCCGACCCGGACGCGCCGATGCGCTGGATACGCGGTGTGGACCTCGCCAGCGGGGAACCCCGATGGCTGCCGGCGGTCATGGTCTACCTGCACATCCCCGTCATGAGCCGCGGTGAGCGGTTCTGGCTGCCCATCTCGACGGGCACGGCGGCGCATTTCGACTACGACAGCGCCCTGCTGGGCGCCGTGCTCGAGTGTGTCGAGCGGGACAGCATCGCGCTCACCTGGCTGCAGCGGCTGGCGCTGCCGAAGATCGAGATCGACGTCTCCGATCCGGTCCTGGACCAGGCGCTGGAGGTCTCCTCCCGGTCCGGTTTGAAGACCGTTTTCTTCGACGCGACAACCGACCTGGGCATTCCGACGGTCTACAGCGTGGACATAGATCCGCAGGCGACGAAGGTACGCACCTACGTGATGTGCGCCACGGAGCTCGATCCCCGGCGGGCCGTGGCCAAGGTGATGCGCGAGTCGTCCTCCGGGCGGCTGGCCATGCAGTACCAGAAGCCGGACGACAAGCCGCTGGACGACTACATCGACGTGTTCGACGGCGCGGTTCACATGGCGGCGGCGGAGCGTGAACATGTGTTCGATTTTCTCCTGGACTCCCCGCACCGGCGCCGGCTCTCCGACATGATCCCCGCGATTCCGGACTCCCCCGCCGAGCGCCTGTCGTGGGTGGTGCGCAAGCTTCAGGATGCCGGGTGCACGGTCTACGCCGTGGACATCACCTCCGACGAGGCCCGGGCGACGGGTCTGCGTGTGGTGCGGGTCATCGTCCCCGAACTCGTCCCGCTGAGCTTCGCCTACCGTGCGCGTTTTCTGGGCACCACCAGGCTCTACACGGCCCCCGAGCGCATGGGCCTGCCGGTGCACGCGGAGCCCGACCTCAACCCGTGGCCGCAACCCTTCGCCTGACCAGTCCGGAGAAAGAGATGAACATGACGCATGTCATCGCCATCGGGCCGTTTGCGGCCGACGTGGCCACGGTGCTCCAGCGGCGGGGGGTGGACGACGAGCCGACTCTCTTCGCCCAGGGGCACGGCGTGGTGACCAGCCTTCTGCCCCGAGCCGACGCCTACGTTCTCATAACCTCGCGACACGACTCGAAGCTGGTGGCGGAGGTCGGCGATCTGGTCGGGAAGTGGGGTGCGTCCTTCGTCCCCGTGGTGCATGAGACACGCTGGCTCAGAGTCGGCCCCCTGTCCCTTCCCGGAGGGACCGGGGCGTGTGCCGAGTGCTTCGAACGCCGGTCCATACAGCATTCGACCATCGGCAGCGCCCTGTCCGACCTGCACGCCTTCTATGCGAGGGACCCCGTGGGGCCCGGTGGCCACCTTCCCTCCCATGTGCTGACGGCCGCCGGGCTGGCGCAGTGGGGACTGGCGACGCTGCACAGCGGCGACTCCGGGGCCCACGGCGCCTACCGCGCCGTGAACGTGGCGAAATCCCAGTTCATACAGGGGCGGACGGTGGGGGTGCACGGGTGCCTCCGCTGCTACCCCCTCTCGGAGTCGATCTCGCGACGGGACCGCTCGTGGCGCGGTCTCACCGACCATCTCACCGTCGCGAGCACCGGATCGAAGAAGGACATGTGAACACCGAAAGCACCATGGACTCGCGACGTATCGCCGCCGCCATCGCCCGCGACCCGCAACTGTCGCTCCCGGACCACCTCAAGGTCGTGGACGGACTCGTGATCGCGGAGGTACGCACGGGCGAACTCCTCGTCGAGGGCATCGCCAAGCCCCAGCTCTTCAGCGGCCGGCACGTCGAATTCGTACGGCGGCTGCTTCCCCTCCTGGACGGCCGGCGCTCCGCGGCGGAGATAGCCGAGTCGCTCGGCCTTTCCTCCGCGGACATCGTCAGGACGGCTCTTTCGCTGCTCTACTCCTGCGGCATGCTGGAGTCGGGTCCGCCCCCCGAGGAGACGCGCGCGCTGGAGCACACTCCCGTGCCCTCACACGTGCTGAGCTATCTGAGCAGGAATGTGGACTCCACCCGGGACAACCCCTCCGGCGTCCACGCGGCCCTGAAGCTGGCGCGACAGCCGGTCGTGGTCGCGGGTCCCCCCTCCACACTGCGATCGACGCTGGTACGGGCGCTCGGCGAGTGCGGCGTGACATCGACGCGGGAGGAGGAGATACCCCTCGGCCCCGTCCCTCTGCCGGCCGCTCCCATCGCCGTCGTGATCGACGACGGCACGCTGGACCTGGACCGGATAACCGCCTTCGACGCCTCGGTACGGGCAAGCGGTGGACGCTGGTTCCTCGTCTCCCTGACCGGCTCGGGCGCCCTGATCAGCCCACTCTTCGAGGACGGCTGGTCCGGCTGCCTGTCGTGCTACCGCGCGCAGCGTCCGCTGGAGCGATCGGACGAGGCTGCGACGATCCTCGACTGGCAGGAAGACCTGCTGGCAGGGATGTTGGGCAATGAGGTGTGCCGCCTGGCGACAGGAGTGCAGTCGCTCTACGACGAGTCGGCCGTCACCGTCATCGACTTCGACGCCTGGACGGCCGAGGTCGAAACCTTCGTCCAGCTTCCCGGCTGCGCGTCCTGCCTGCCGGGCACCGAACCGATCGAGAAGGACGACCTGATCGTGGTCGCCTTCGAACAGGAGGTCACACAGCCGCCTCGCCGCTATATCCCGGCCAACGCGCACCAGGGCCACTACAGCACCTCGAACATCGAACTCCAGTTCTTCGACCGCCCGCGTGACTGGCAGCCGGTCGACGCCGTCGGCGAGGCCGGCTCGGAGCTGAAGGCCCTGCTGGAGTTCTCCTTCGGCATCCGCGAGATCATCCCCGCGACGACATCGCGGGCGACCGCCCGTCGCCGCTGGGCTCCCACCGGTGGCAACCTGGGTTCCCAGACGGCCTACCTGATCCCCCTGGAATCCAACCGGGCGGGTCTGGAACCGGTGGTGCACGTGTACGACTCGGTGGCCAACCTCCTGCTGCGGAGCCGGATCGCGGTGCCCGTGAAGCGCCTCGCCGACGCCGTCCCGGGTTCCGGGACTCAGGCGGACGCCGTACTGGTCCTGGTCGGTGACTGCTTGAAGCTCGTGGAGAAGTACCAGAGCTTCGGATATCGGATCATCAACCTGGACTCCGGCGTCGCCACCTGGCAGCTGGGGTTCCAGGCCGCGCATCTCGGATGGACGGTCACGGCACTCGCGGAGTGGGACGACGCCCAGCTGACTGACCTCCTTGACCTCGATGTTCGGCAAACGCCCATCACCACTGTGCTCACGCTCCGCCGTACGAGCACCGGCCCCGGACAAGAGAGCGCCGCCCATGACTAGTCGGACTCCCGGTTACCGGCCGCAGGAGATCGTGAAAGACCTCATCACGCGGTCACATCTCGCAGGCAGGACCAGCCGGGCACAGGAATGGAACCCACCTGCCGAGAGAGCCCCCGGGCATCTCCTTCCCCCGGCGAGCACGCCCACGGTCGACCCGATGACCGTACTGGCCCTGCGCCAGGCCACCCGCTTCTACCGGCCGGTCGGCATCGACCAGGCGACGATGGCCGGCGTCCTCCAGGCTCCGCCCTTGGCGCGGGCGGCTCTCGACACGGCGGCAACGGTGCCGCACGTCCAGATCCTGGCCGCCGCCTACAGGGTGGAAGGACTGCGGCCCGGACTCTACGACGTGCACTCCGCCGGCACGCGGATCACCTTCCTTCTGGAGCTTCCCCCCGCCCGCGAGTGGCTGCTGCAGGATGAGTTCGCCGACGCGGCCCTCGTAACCGTGGTCACATGCGACCTTCCCGCCATCGCGGCAGCCGGCGCCCATGCCCACAGGCTGACCATGCATCAGGCAGGAGTGGCCGCGCACAGCATGTGGCTGGCCGCGGGCGGGCGCGGGCTCGCCGGGTCGATATTCGGCGGGCTGGTTCCCTGGGGCATGCCGCTATCCGATTTCCGACCGGGCGGCACCCGGAGCCCGCTCTTGGCGTTCGCCTGCGGTTTCCCCGTGTCCGACCCGGCGATCAGTCCTTGGGGAACAGCGGGCGGGTGGACGGGAGACGCCTAGTACGGCAGCCGCCATTCGCTCTGTGAGCTGGGACGACGCGCATCAGGTCGATGCCCGGTCTCATGAGGCGGTCCCGCGCCACGCCGTGCTCGTCATTGTCGCCCCGGCCATCCGCGCGGCAAGCGCCGCAGCCGCACGATGCCGCACCGACACCCGCCCCCCACCGGTCCCGACCAGCGGCCACCCGAGGACCCGGACACGCCACGTGGACAGCCGGGATCAACCGATCCCGGCTGTCCCCGCCTTTCAGGACGGACCTCTTAGGACAGCCTGCCTTTTAGGACCTGCCTTTTAGGACGGACCTCGCGAGATCGCCAGCAGCGCGGCCGTGTGCCGTTCAAACGCGTCCGCCCCCGGCGCCGTTATGGAGAGCCAGGTGCGCGGACGCCTGCCCACGTATCCCTTCTGGACTTGAATGTATCCGGCGGCCTCCAGCGATGTCATGTGCTTCGACAAAACGGCCGCGCTGATGCCGACTGCATCGCACATTTTTCCGAACTCGAAGTTTCTGTGCCTGGACAGAATAGCGATGACCGAGAATCGAATAGGCGGATGAATCACGGCGTCAATTCCCATGCGAGGATGTGCGACAGAGCCGCTCATCGAAAGGCCCTACTTTCTCCCGAATTTATACGGACAGGTTCCTCGGGCGCGATTCCCGGACCTGATCCCGACTCCTGACGCAGGAATGGATGGGTTCGCCGCCCGAGGAATTCACAGAGACCTGCGGACACGGACAAATCCTCATTAAAGAGGATCATGGCGTGCACAACCAAGGTCTTCGGCTGTCCCGAACAGTCCCGAACGATGTCGCGCGGGCCGGAACGGAGTGATCTCACTCGTGCCACCCGAACCCGCCGAAGAGGGTCATGCGGTGGCCGCATCCCCGCACCCGGCAAGGCCGGATTGCGCCCGCGGACGTGGTGTACGAGCCTCCCCAGCCAGATGGCGCGGAACCGGTGCACATGCTGCGGCCGGCCTACTTCCCGCAGGAGGTGGCCGCCCTCGCCGGGGCGATGTGCGCCGTCCCCGTGGGCAAGGGCTTCGAGACCCGATTCAGCCGCCTGTCCGCCACCTGACGGACCTGCTCGACCTTCCCGCGTCTCATGCCATCGGCGAACGGGGCCGACACATGGGCGGTCGGCTCGTATAAAAGCGCTTGGGATAAAAGGCTAGATAAAGGCGGCGCGGACTCGCTGAAGGTCAGCGACGCGGAAGGACCAGTTCGGCATAGACGGCGCGGTGGTCGGTCTCCGGAAGCCGGTGCACGCCGAATGAGCGGACGCCCACGCGCCGGTCGGCCAGGATGTGGTCGATCGTCACGGTGGGGATGCCGAAGCCGTTGAACTCCCGCGGCCGGAACGGCCACGTGGTCGTGAGGCCGTCGCCCGTCGCGTCGGCGGCGTCCCGGTAGCCCGCGCCCAGCAGGTCGCGGATCCGGGCGTGGTCGAGGGTGGCGTTGAAGTCCCCGGCCAGCACCTGTACGGCACCGCCTGGCCGGGGCAGCGCCGCCAGGCCGTCCGCCCAGCACGGGTACCCCATCTCGTCACTCGGGGCGCAGGGATGCACGGACACGATGCCGACGGGTCCCGCCCCCGGCACCTCCACGGTGGCCACCATCTGGCCGAAGCCGTACTCGATGGCCTGCCCCGGCGTGATCGCGTACCGGGCGTAGACGCCTGACCCACGCGGCCCCTCCAGCGCCAGTTCCGCCTTGTACGGCAGGAGCGTCGCCAGCCCCGCCTGCCGGAGCCCCTCGGCGGCCGATGGCGTCAGCTCCTGGAGGGCGAGGACATCAGGGCGGAGCCTCCGTACGAGATCGACGAGAGCCGACGGAGGGACCGCCCCGACCTCCAGGTTGGAGGAGAGGATCCGTAATGCCGGACCCGAGGGTGTCCGGCCGCCGTCCGGCAGCGCACGCGGGACGACGCACGCGGCCAGCGTCGCCGCCACCACCAGGCCCGCGGCCAGCGCGGCCCACCGCCTCGACGCCAGCGCGACGAGCGGGGCGACGGCCGAGGCGAGGGCCACATAGGGCGTGAACGCCACGAGCTGTACCCACCGGAAGTGCACGTCGGCGGGAATCAGCCGGAGCGCCGCCCACACCGCAAACGGCGACACCACCAGCCAGGCGAGCACGCTCACCCAGCGCCGCCTCCGGCCCCGCAGGACCACGACCGGCTCGGCGCTCACCGGTGAGGCCGTCGTCACCTGGGTGATCTCGTCGTCATGCATGATCCGATCCTGCGGTACGGATGACGGCTGGGGCGGCCGATCGGACAACCACGACGCCGTTCGGGATCGACAGCCTTACCTCTCAGGTCGTCGATGGGCCGCCATCGGTTTTCATCTGGGCGGCGCACCAGTCGAGGCAGGCGACTGCCACGTCCCAGACGGCTTCGTCCACCATCAGATCGATCTCGAAGGAGGGATAGAGCTCCAGCTTGGCCGAGGGCAGTTCCACGCCTGGGGCCTCGTTGAACCGCCTGCGCAGCTCGTCACGGAGAATGGGATCGTTGAACGGGGCGCGCTTCTTGAGCGTCCCGAACGGCACCTCCACCGTCGTGGCATAGAAGCGGACCATGGCCAGGGTCTCACCGCCATGCTTGACGAAGGGCGCGCAGGAGGCACCCGCCGACCGACCGAACTGCACCTCACCGCCACGGCCGCGCCACCAGTCCAGCAGCCGGGAGACAGCACCGGCCGCCTGCGGTCCACGTGCGTCGCCCAACTGCTGGAAGAAGCGCTTCTCGTGTTCGCCGACGTCGGCGTGATCGTCGTCGGCCGCAAGTTCCACCTCGCTGAGGTTCAGCGCGCCGGGAAGATCCAGCAACTCGGCCAGCTCCCGTGCCGAGATCCGCTGGCCGGGGTCGGCACGGTCGGCGTCGTCGAGTTTGATGCCCTCGGCGCGGAGAACCTGATGAATATCGCGGTCGTCTTCTTCGTCCAGCCACCGGAACCCCTTGGAAACCTGCCCCGTCACGGTCAGCACCCGATGGGCGTTGAATACCTGTGACGTGGAAAGGTGAGCGCCGACCGGCACGGCGTGCGAACCGATCAACTCGGCCAGATCTCCATAGGTCGTCCAGGTGCCCGCAGGTAGTGCCGCGAGGGCGGCGTGAAGCTGCGTCCAGTCCCGGGACGGACCGACCGGGCCGACGTCCATCGGACTCGGCCAGATTTCGATCGCTCGTGAGGCGAGTTCGTCGGCGCGGGAGTAGATCTCAGTCTTCCCCCACCGCTCACGTTTGGCGATCTCCTGGTTCATGACCAGACCGCTGCGGCTGAGGAAGTCTCGCTTCTTGGCGAACGACATGTTGCCGAGCTCGGAGTTATAGCCGCTGAGCGTGAGGTTGCCCAGACTGTGCACCAGCTCCTTGTGGAGGCGACCGGCGTCCCCCTCGGGCGCGAGCTGATCCAGCCAGTCGGCGGTCGGACTCTGCGGAAGCACATGCTCAATGGTGATCTTCTTGTCCGAGAGCTCAACCGCTTCCTTCGCCCCGTATGACTCCTCCAACCGGCGGAGCACGAGTTTCTGCTGCGCAGTCCGGCCCTGCCAATAGAACGCCCGGCTCCGGATGTCCTCGCGGAACCGTTCATCGGACGACCAGTACAGCCGAGCCGGCGAGAGCCCGGCCCGTAGAGTGTCGGCCGGCTTCTCATCGGTCAGTTCCCGGGTCATCCGCATGAAGATCTTGTTGAGGCTGCCGGTGGCGACTCCCCCGATGAGACGGCGGACCAGGAAGCTCTCGATATAGCGTTGCGCCTCCACGATCTCGTCATCAGTGGCGTCGCCGCTGTCGCGAAGCTCCAGCAGGCGCATGATGACCGGGTAGGCGGTGTTTCCCTTCCACTCGTTGAGGAAGCGCAGGCGCGCGTCGATCTCCGTTTTGCCGCTGGGTTCAAGGATTTGGTGAAGGTATCGAGCGCGGCGAGCAAGGTCCTTGACGTAGTTCTCGACCCGGTCCTCGACGTTCCTGTTGTCCATGGTCACGGCCCGCAGCAGCTCCTGATGACCGCGGTAGGTGTCGTTGTACTGCGCCTCGTCGCCCCGATCGAGGATCAGGGCCAGATACATCAGCTGATCCATTCCCTTGGGGCCGAGCAGCTTCTGCATCGGCAGCCAGTGAACGTCGTAGACGTACTGCCCCCTGGTCGGCAGATGCATGAAGACGTAGTTGCGGATCAGGTCGACCTGGCTGAGTCTCATTCCGGTGTTGTTGATGGACTCGAAGATCCGGAAGGCATTGTCGTCGTCCTCCACGACGATCTGCACGAGGTTCAGCCGGTTGAGGACGATGCTTTCGATGCGGGCGATGTCGTGGGGGTCCGCCGGATCGTCGACCGCCACCAGCTTGGCGCGGAAGAACTGGTAGGCGCCCGCGATCCGGCTGTCGGTGTCGCCGAACGGCTGTCCTTCGACGCAGTCCTTGAACGCCTGACGGTCCACCTGGGTCGGCAGCAGGCGGTATCTCAGATCACCGGGACTGAATTTGTTGATCAGATGGGTCTCGTTGATCCGGTCGCGGTGCAGCGGATCCTCGGCGACCTGGTGATCGCGGAGAGCGCACAGGGCCACCATCAGCGTGGTCAGCCGTTGCTGGCCGTCGACCACCAACCACTGCGACCTGCCGGGCGAGTTCTCCGGGCCGGGCGCCAGCACGACCGAGCCGAGGAAATGACTGTTGTCCTTCCCCTGCTCGATCCGGTCGGCCTGCAGCTCGATGTCGTTCCACAGCGTGGCGAGCTGCTCACGCTCCCATGAGTAGGGCCGCTGGTACAGCGGCACCAGCAACTGCTGCTCACCACCGATGAGCCCCCGCAGCGTCGTCTCGTTGGCCTTCACGCCGATCCCCTCCGGAACGTTACAACCATGAAAGATCAACGATCCTTACACAATCGGTCGCTCTACGTAAACAGAAACCCGAAAAGCGATTAAGCAATGCCCTTATTTACCAGCCCGAGAGGCGCCAGGAATGCCCTCCCGGGCGCTCAAGTGCTTCATATGCCGCGCGACGCCCACAAAAGCGACAAATGGAATTAATCACGAATAAGAAGCCATCAGCTCATGGTCGTCATCGGTTCGAACGATTGATTCCGCAAGCCGTTCGATGGCGTCAAGCAGGTCGGCCGGAGGCAGGGTCAGGTCGATCGCGTGCTGCATGATCTCGATCCCCGCACCGCGCACCACATGCCGGTACGGCTCCGCGCCTCCCTCTGCGTACACCAGATGGCCGTGATCGAGTCCGAGCACCGTGCAGTAGGCCAGCATCTGGTAGAGGTCGGCGCTGTGACCTTCAGGACCGGTTGAGATCTTGTACTTGCTGTCCACCACCGCCGCGGGGATCTCCGCCCCACCCGAGTCGATGACATAGCGCACCAGGTCAGGATTGAGCAGCACCCGCCGCCCATGATCCAGATGGTGGCGTTTGTCCTGCAGCTCACTGCGCCCGCCGTACGGCCGGAGCGCCTCCGTCAGGGCAACGGTCACGAAGTCCTCGAAGACCCGCCACATCTCCACCAGCAGGCCGTTCACACGGACAGCCGTACCGTCGTCGAGTTCGTAGGAGGCTCCGCGGAGAACAAGCTCAGCCAGCCCGAGCGCGGTGTGATAGCGCGTGTTGATCCGGCTGGGGCGCCACACCGGCAACGGCCGCCCCGGCACCAGGGCGGTGACCCCCGCCAGTCTGGCGATGACGTGCCGCAGCGTCCTGCGGGTCTGTACGGCAACGCCTGGCAGACGCAGCAACCGCGACGACGCGGCCAGGAGCAGCCGGTTCTCGGCGATGTCGACGGTGTAGTCGTCGTAGCGGACCTCGACCGGGAGGGGCAGGCCGTACCGGCGGCGGATCTGGTCGGCCTCCCGAATCCGGCCTCGGACGACCGGCAGGGCTTCCTCCATCTCCAGGTAGCCCTGCAGCACTCCCTGCCGGAGAGCTCGATCAGCGGCCAGCGCGTAGGCGTGTGCGAGCGCCGGAAGCAGTTCGGGATGGTCCCCCGCATCCACCTCCCCCTGCCGCCAGCCGCGCGGCCGGCGCGCGTATCCGAGGAGGAAGAACACCCGATCCACCGGCGTCTTCGGCGTGATCCGCACCTCGACCCCGCCGATGACCGCCGCGCCCACGTATCCGTTGTCACGGACCTTCCAGAGCCCGGCTCGCGTCCCCGGACTCACCCGTACGGCCTTCGCCGCCACCAGAGCCACCGCCTGCTCGGCCGTCAGCTCGTGTTCGACCGGTTGGCCACCCTCCGTCAGCCTGATCACGGGGTGGGTTCCTGATCGAGCCCCAGCCGTTGCCGCAGCTGGGGCAGGCCGTATCGCTTGGAGACCTCGACCCCGTCGCCGTAGTGGTGCTCCTCCAGAAGCGGGAGGATCTGGGTCCGCCAGACCCGTTCGAACCCCTTCGCGTCCTGGTAGATCCCCGCCCGCATCAGATACGAGGGGCCGATCTTGAAGTCGCGGTCCTCGATCCGGGCGTTGAGCTCCGCCAGCAGGTGAGCCGCGTCGGCCGGCAACTCCCTGCCCGCGAGCCATCGCCCCAGTACCTCCCGGGTCGGCGTCTCCTCCGGATGCAGCTCCACGAACGCGAAGCGGCGCCGCATGGCCGCGTCCACCAGCGCGATCGACCGGTCGGCGGTGTTCATCGTGCCCAGGATGATCAGGTTCTTGGGCAGGGTGAACGCCTGGCCGGTGCCCTCCGCCGAGGAGTACAGCAGGTCGACGGCCTTGTCCCGGTACTCCAGCAGGAAGTACAGCTCGCCGAAGATCTTGGCGAGGTTGCCGCGGTTGATCTCGTCGATGATCAGAACGTGCGGCTCCTCGGGATGCTGCCGCGCGGCGTCCACCAGCCGCAGCAGCGGGCCGGGGAGCGGCTTGAAGGTCACGCCCTGCCCGTCGGCGGTCTGCACCGGCCGGAAGCCCTCGAAGAAGTCCTCGTAGGAGTAGGCCGGGTGGAACTGCACGAGCTTGACGTTCTCCGGCTTCCCACCCGCCAGGAACTGCGCGAGATGCTGCGCGATGTAGGTCTTGCCGGTCCCCGGCGGCCCATAGAAGATCATCTGAGGGCGGTCGCGGAGCAGCTCCACGCATTCCTGCAGCCAGTCCTGGTCGACGAGCAACTCGTCGGCCAGCTCGGCACCGGCGTCCGGCAGCACCATCTCCCGCGTGACCGGCGGCCTCGAAGGGCCCGGCTCGATCAGCCGTTCCAGTTCCTCGACGAACTCCGTCAGGTCGAGCACGTCGTGCTGGGTGGCCAGCTTGGCCGCGATCTCGTCCGGCAGGTCGTCGGCGAAGTCGAGCGGAGCCTTCGGGTTCAACCATCTGACCGGCCGCTGCAGATTGGCCCGGTTGCTCACACTGGCCCGGAACGCCGGGCCGCCCTTGAGGTGGCCCAGGTAGACCTTTCCCCCGTCGTTGCTGAGCACCAGGTCGCCCTCGCGCATCCGCGACAGGAACGCGTGGAACTCGGCCGTCTTCTTCAGCCGGTCGTTGTAGGAGCCGTGCGCGTAGTCCACGTCCACGGCCGCCTGGATCGTCTCCTGCGCCGCACCGGGCGGCAGCTCACGGAGCTTGGAGGCGGGGAGCGAGCAGTAACCCTCGGCCAGCCAGTCACCCACCAGGTTGACCCCGTGCACATTGGACCCGCGCACCAGCCAGGCCCGCCGCGGACGCTCCGGCTCGTCATCGATCACCGGATCGTCGATCACCAGTTGGTGCAGATCGGCAGCGGAGATCCGCCGGTCCTGCGGCACCATGCCGAGCAGGGCCTCCAGCCCGTCCTCGGTGAGCAGCCCCTGCCACTCCTTCCGCAGCCGCTCGTCGGCATGCGCGTCATCGGGAAGACCACCGTCGGCATCCAGCACCCGATGCCAGCCCTCGGGCCGCTCACCTTGAAGCCACCCCACCAGCTTCGCGGCCTCAAGGCCGGTCTGCGAGGCGAGGTCTCCGGCCGCGACCCAGCTCCCCTCCGGTACGGCTTCCGCCAGCCGCTTGGCCGCCTCGAACCCCGCCTTGTTCTGCTCCCAGTAGTGGTAGCCGGCGTGGGACCCTGCGGTGAAAGACGAAACATCGGAATGGCGCTTGAGAGCGATACGGCCCAGCGGGGTCAGATACCAGCGACGATGTGCCTTGGTGACCCAGCCGGATTTGACCAGGCCACCGCTCTTCCACTGGAGAGCGAGCTCCGGCGTGTTGCTCTCCGCCCCACCGGCGTTCCACTGCTCGTCCACGCCTGGCAGCCGCTTCTTGATCAGAGGCCACATCTCGGAAACAGGTAGGCCGTCGGGATGCTCAGCCAGGACCTGGGTAGCCATGAACAGGATCTGCCGGGTGAGTTCCATCCGCGATGCCATAGCTAGAAGATCGGCCAATCCGGCCAGGTCATTACAGCGTCGGTCAGGGATTCGATAGCACTGCGGCGGCCGGTCTTCAGTCCTCGGTAGCAGCAGAGCCCCGTGTGAAAGGACTACGTCAGATCCGGCCAGTACTTGGGCGGAGCGGCAGCCGGGTCGACGACGCGCAGGCGGCGGGCCGAGGTCGGGTCGATTCCGCGCAAGGTCACCAGACAAGGGGATGAGGGCCTTGTGGAGTGGTCTGGACACAGTCTCATCCAGCAGCCACCTCACGCTGTTCCCTGAGGGGATCGTAGCTGTCAACGTAGTCAGCGAAATCAGCGGCATCCAGGGCCGCCGTAGCGGTGACACTCGGGTAGTAGTCGGAGATCCGCTCCGGCAGCACTCCATCCCGGAGCAGCGCGGCGACCTCGTCGTAGGGGATGCGGGTGCCTTCGATCACGGGAACCCCACCACGGATCGCCGGATCCACCGCCACGTGCGTGCGAGGTTGCAGTAACGGCGGGATGTGCCTGCCGTCGCGGTAGAAGGGCTGCAGGACGTCCACCATCTCGTGGATGACCACGTTGGCCTTCTTCCGCACCAGATCGACCGCCTGGTCGGGCGCGGCCAGATAGATGCTGCCGCCATCGGTGACCAATGTGTACGACGAGAGGTGGTCCCGCTCTTTCAGATCGTCGCGGAGCGTGTCGAGCGCCCGCCTGATCTTCTGCAGCGAGGTGTCGTTACGGAGCTTGACGCAGGTTCTCAGCGCCACCACGTCACGGAAGGAGTAGAGGACGGGCCGCGTGCTGGAGATCTCGGGTATCAGCACCGCGCCACGGCTCACGCTGGCCTTGCGCCAGTGCGCGAGCTGACGGAGCGTGGCGCCCGACAGCGCCGCAGCCAGCTTCGGGTCGTACGCCATCGCTTCACCCCTCGCACACGTCGTGAACCGAACCCCTGTCCCGCATCATCGCCAATCTCTCTCCGCTGGTCAGGCATTACACGGTCTTGCCGAGGCGTGGATACCACTCGCAAATGTCCTAGGTGATCGCTACGGTGTCCCCTAACACGTACGGCACGTCGGGCTTCCGCCGCGTAAGCGGTTCAAGGCCAGCCCCCAACCCCGTAGGAGTGACCTGTGCTGCCCATGAGCAGCGATGGCGGCATTGTGCTGCGCATCGAGCATCTCCCCACCTCTCGCCTGCAGAGGCTCGTCAGCGTCGCTCCAAGCGATACGCTCAAGCGCGCCAAAACCCTCTTCGCGCGGCACAAGTACCGGCAAATCCCTGTACTGACCGGCCCCTCAACCCCCGCCGGGGCCATCACCCAGGAGGCCGTCCTGTCGTTGGACATGACGGGCCGCCTGCTGACCTTGGCCTCCGTTATACGGTCGGTCAAGGTGGCGACGATGGACGAAGAAGTGAGGAAGGTGTTTCCTCACAACAGCTCCCATCGCTTCGTCCTCGTTCGCGACAGGGACGACTTGATCAGCGGCATCGTCACGCTGTCCGATGCCCACAGGGCTCGGCAGGAACTAAGTGGCCCTTACCTCCTGATCGGGGAGATCGAGCTTCGCCTTCGCAGAGTTCTCACCCTCGTCTGCCCTTCGGCTGAAGAGCTGCAAACGGCGACCGGTAAGCCTCGTGTCCAGACCGCGCATGAATTGAGCCTAGGCGACATCGAGAAGGCCCTACGCCGTGATGACTGCTGGGCCAAGCTGGGCTGGTACATCGATCAAGAGGTTTTCACAGGAGAACTCAATCTCGTCCGAAACATTCGAAACCAGTTCGCGCACTATCGCCTCCACGGTCTTCCAAAAGCAGAGACCAACCAACTCGTCGGATTCCTTGAGTGGGTAGAGGAGCTGGCCCCGTAGTGTCGATGAAGGCCGACAGCCACCGCATGCCACGAAACGGCGCCCCATACATCGTCCGGCCAGCTCACCTTGTAGGTGCGATCTCTCCTCTGGGTCATCCCTGGCGTGTAGCCTCATCTTCAGCCGGAAGGGGGCTGTCTCTGGCAGCCGTGTATCGGGTGTCCACCGAAGCCGGCCCCCGACCGTAGGAGCGTTCAGTATGTCCAACCACGGTTCTGCCGTGGTCCGCCGTCCAGCGCAGGAGCTTGCTGCGCTGGCTTCAGCAGATCATCTCGCTGTCGGTGATCTCGTGGCGACCAATCTAAAGGCTGTCCAAAGCGCGCAACCGTCGGCAAGTGCCATCAGATCATGGAACAGCGGCCTGCCGACTCTCGCCCAGGACCTGGTTGAGGCAGGGCTCGGTGATGTGGAGATGCTGATTGAATTTCAGCTACCGCTCACCAGCATGCGGGCTGACGTCGTTCTCGCAGGAGTTGACCGGCGCACCGGTGAGGATACTTATGTCATCGTTGAGCTCAAGCCATGGAGCCAGGCTAAACTATACGAAGGTGATCCAGACCTCGCGCTGCCCTTGACTGCAAGCAGAAACCCCGTATTACACCCGGTGCTTCAAGTCGACGGCTATTGCGACTATCTGGTCGACTTCGTCAGCACGTTGCAGCATCACCGCGACGCGGTTCACGGTCTCGCCTATCTGTACAACGCCAGCGATTCGGATATCGAAGATCTGTACCGCATTGCTCAAGACAGGAAATTTCGTCTGTTCAGTAAGTCTCGGCGCGGCGCCTTCCTCGACTACCTCCGAGAGCAGTTCGCCCCTCAGTCGGGTACGGATGCAGCTGACCGGCTGCTGAACAGCACTGTCCGTCCCTCCAAGCAGCTCATCAAGCTCGCCACAGAAGAGATCAGAAACCGCGAGCAGTTTGTCCTTCTAGCAGAACAGCGACTTGCCTATGAAATTGTCCTGAAGGCGGTAACTAAGGCACTCAGGTCAGATTTCAAGACGGTCGTGATCGTCACGGGTGGTCCGGGAAGCGGCAAGAGTGCCATTGCGTTGGCCCTGCTGGGTGAGCTTTCCCGACAGCGACGCAATGTCATACATGCCACAGGCTCCCACGCGCTCACCGAGACAATGCGCCGAGTCGCGGGCAAGGGTTCCGCCGGGGTGAAGAACCTCTTCAAATACTTCAACAGCTTCATGCAGGCTGAACCGAACAGTCTCGACGTGCTCATCTGCGACGAAGCTCACCGGATCCGCAGGACCTCGCAGAACCGCTACACCCCTGCCCGCCTCCGCGATAATCGTCCCCAAATCGACGAGCTGATCGACGCCGCACGGGTTCCTGTTTTCTTGTTGGACGAGCACCAGGTAGTACGGCCCGGCGAGATGGGCACCGTGGCCGAAATCAGAGACCACGCGGCGGCGCGCGGACTCCGCGTCCATGAGATTTTGCTTGACGGACAGTTCCGTGCGGGCGGCAGCGGCGCTTACGACGAGTGGGTGCTGCGGTTCCTCGGCCTTCACGATGGCCCCCCTGAAGCGTGGAAAGGCGATGACCTGTTTACGGTGTCCCTAGCTGAATCACCGCACAGGCTCGAAACCCTCTTGCGCGCCAAGCAGAAAGAGGGGTACTCGGCGCGCATAACAGCTGGCCTCTGCTGGCCCTGGAGCGACCCTCGCGTGGACGGCACTCTCGTCCGCGACGTCCAGATCGGCGACTGGTCCTTCCCTTGGAGCGTCAAGGGAAATCGGGCAGTGGGTGAGGCCCCAGCCAGCGCTCTGTGGGCGACACAGGAAGGCGGCTTCGAACAGGTGGGCTTCGTTTACAACGCTCAGGGCTTCGAGTACGACTGGAACGGCGTCATCATCGGCCCTGACTTGGTCTACCGTGGGGGCAAGCTAACGACCGTTCGATCAGCCAGCAAAGATCCCTCTCTTACTCGTGGAATCACTGATCAACAAGTCAGCCGGTTGATACGCAACACTTACAAAGTGCTGCTCACCCGCGGCATGGTTGGCACCGTCATTTACTCAGTCGATCCCGCGACGCAGAATTTCCTGGCAAAGCTACTTCCTACTGTGTAGGGGTGAAATGGGAAAAGGCGCCTGAAGAACATAATGCCGCCGACGTTCCTGGCCTACAACCTTGGCGTGGCCAAAAGTGCGGCCTTCACCATGCCTGCCAAAGCACGCCGTGACGATGGCGGAACGGATGGACGTCGAAGTCGTCGTCCACTTCGCAGGTGCCGCCGGTGGGCAGCGTATTAGCTCGTCGCCGGATTTCCAGCAGCTTTTCTCGCAGGCGCCGGCGCTCTCGGCGCTCGTCGAGGTTGGAGTCTTCCGCCACGGTCCGGCCCCGGCCGTACGCGCCCAGGTAGGAGTGGAACTCAACGCGACGCCGGACCCTCTGCGGGGAAGGGCGTCGCCCTGCGGCCCCAGCCGCTCTGAGCTCAGACGCGGAGTAGCGAAGATCGATGACGGTGACGATCCGCCAGGGGTCGGATACCACGCGATCCCGGCGGGGAGCGACGTGCAGTTTCGGGGATCGGGTGTGGTGTGCGGTACGGGACATGGTGACCTCCAGCACCGCCGGGACTCTCCCTGCGGTACTAGACGAAACCGCTCAGTCCCTCCTGTGGTTCTGGACGCATAGCCGTGATCATAGGCCGGACCCGATACGCCAACAGTGTCTTGGCAGCGTTCACGCTCGGGTCGTGGGTCGGCCCCTTGGATATGACCGTTACACCCTCAGTCGGTGAGCCCCATGTAGGCGAACAGGTTTTCCTCGATCAACAAGACGACTTGAGCCGGCAGCTGCCCCAGGTAGTCGCCGAGCTCTTCCTTGAGGAAGGGCTGAGCGCAGACCGTGCGTATCCAGCACTTGCTCGGCAGGTTGCCGACTCCCTGGGCGAGCTTGACGCAGTATTCGGTCTTGAACGTGGTGGCGGTCGACGTGGGGACGACGTATACCAGAGGCCAGGCGGCCTGCTCGTTCTTCGCGTCACCGCTGAGAACGATCACTGGCCGTTTCGGGTGGAAGTTGCGCTGGTCATTGGGGGGCATCGTCAGCGACCGGTCGGACACCAGATAGACGCCACCCTTGCGGATGGATCCCTTCACCGATCATCCAGGATCTTCGCGTTGGCTCGTCGCAGACCGTCTCTGGCCTCCAGGAACTCCGCTACGAGCGCGTCACCGACTCCTGGGTCATCCTGCTGTGGAGGCCTGGCTTCACGCCGCGATCGGAACCGCTCCCGAAGCGCCGCCACCTGTTCGCGGCGGCGCGCCCGGTTGAGATCGAGCAGCGCTCCCCGCTCGCCACCCGCCCGGGCCTCGACCATCGGAGCGGTCTCATAGGAGAGATCCTTCAGGCCGGTCGCGCTCCTGCCTCCGTACAGACGGACCACGTTTCGCACGCACTCCATGTCGGCCACGTTGAGCGGATCCTCGATGTCGACGGTCAGGGAGAGCGCATGCGAGCCATCCTCCGCGCTTCGCGTGTCGCGGCGCTCCACCAGCTCGCTCTCCATCACCCACTCCTCGGCGCGGACGAGCGCGTGGTCGTAGGGGCCGTAGTCGTCCCAGCGCCAGGTGGCCCCGCTGAACTGCGTGCGCCCCGACTCGATGGCATCCAGGTCGGCGAGATAGAGAAGCTGCCCCAGCTTTGCCTTGGTGATCTCGATGTGCGTCTCGCGGGCCACCTTCAGCACCGCGAGCACGGCGCCCGCCAGGGGATTGGGCGATTGGAGAGGTCTACTCATCACCGCGCCTCCCCAGATCCGTCCCAATGCCACCGTACTCCCGTCAGTCGCTTCCAGGGGTGATCGTCTGCGGCCTGCCGTCACGAGAACGACACCGCTCGGTGAAGCAATGATTACAGTGAGCTATGACATTGTCAGTCGATCGCAGCATCAGCCCCAGCGCGACCATCAGGCGGCCGGCTCACTGCTCAGGCGATCAGAGACGTGCCTATCGGACCCCCAGATCGGGTCGTCCAAGGCGGTGATCACCCGGCCCGCTCCTCAGGAACCACTGGTGGGGCCGCCAGGGTGCACCACACGATCTTTCCGCCCGTCGCCGGCCGGTAGTAGCCCCAGTTCCTCGCGAGCAGGTCGACGAGGCAGAGGCCGCGTCCGCCCTCGTCATCCAGGTCGGGAGTTCTGAGGACGGGCGGGGTACGGCAGGCGTCCCAGACGCGCAGCACGACCGCCGCCTCGACCGGGTACAGGTCCATCCAGATGTGGTCCGGACTCGCGTGCGCCGCCGCCTCCGTGACGACGGGAGACGAGACGTGCGCCTTGATCGCGTTGGACACCAGCTCGGAGACGACGAGCTGGGCCGTCTCGATCAGGTCGCCCCGCCGCCAGCCCTCCAGCACGCGCTGGACGTGCACGCGGGCGTAGTAGGGCGAGGTCGGGAAGACGGAGAGCTCCAGGWGGTGCTTTCCGGTGGTGACGTCGGTCATCGTTCACCCGTTCCTGGTCGGCGCGTCAGGTGTCAGGGCATAGGACCGGCACCGTTCGCAGACGGGGGCGGCTGCTCTCCCCGCACGGGGGT
>NZ_NGFP01000098.1 GCF_002149035.1 Streptosporangium minutum | reverse complement strand
GTCCGCCGGGCCGCGGGAGAGCGGCTTCGCCCTCCGGATCGCCGTCCCGGGGGCCGGGGGGCCGGGGGCGTGATCCGAGTCCTGCTGGCCGAGGACCAGGCGATGGTCCGCGGGGCGCTCGCCTCGCTGCTGGGCCTGGAGCCCGACATCGAGGTGGTGGGGGAGGCCGCCTCCGGGCCGGAGGCGCTCGACGTGGCGCTCAGGACCCGGCCGGACGTCGCGCTGCTCGACATCGAGATGCCCGGCGGCGACGGCATCACCGCCGGGGCGCGGATCCGCGAGGTCCTGCCCGGCTGCCACATCATGATCCTGACCACCTTCGGCCGCCCCGGCTACCTGCGACGGGCGATGGAGGCGGGCGCGGCGGCCTTCCTGGTCAAGGACAGTCCCGCCCGCGAGCTCGCCGCGGCGATCCGCCGGGTCCGAGCCGGGGAGCGGGTCATCGACCCCGGCCTGGCCGCCGCCGCGCTCAGCGCGGGCCCCAACCCGCTGTCCCCCCGTGAGCGCGATGTCCTGGCCGCCGCGGTCGACGGCTCCACCGTCGGCGACATCGCCCGGCGCCTGCACCTGTCGGAGGGGACGGTCCGCAACTACCTGTCCTCGGCCATCCAGAAGACCCACGCCCGCAACCGCATCGAGGCCGTCCAGCGCGCCCAGACCCAGGGCTGGCTCTGACCCGGGACGGCCCTCGCCGGGGCTCAGGATGACAGCGCCGCGGCCTCCTCCTCCTCCTCGATCTGCCGGTTCCACTCCTTCTTGGAGGACCGCCAGGCCTCGTCGTCGCGGCCCAGGCGCCAGTAGCCGGAGATGGACAGTTGCGGCAGCGGGATGCCGCGCTCGGTCCGCAGGTGGCGGCGGAGCTCCTTGACGAAGCCGGCCTCACCGTGGACGAAGGCGTGCGGGTTGCCCGCGGGGAAGTCGAGCTCGCGTACGGCGGCGACCAGCGCCTCGCCGATGGGCGCGCCGCCCCGGTGCAGCCAGACGATCTTGGCGTCGGCGGAGGTGTCCAGCGGCTGCTCCTCCTCGGGGCCGGCCACCTCCACGAACACGTGGGCCAGGGCGCCGGCGGGCAGGCGCTCCAGAGAGGCGGCGATGGCGGGCAGCGCGCTCTCGTCGCCCACCAGGAGGTGCCAGCCGGCCTGCGGGTCGGGCGCGTAGGCGCCGCCGGGGCCGAAGAAGTGGATCTCGTCGCCGGGCCGCGCGCGGGCGGCCCAGGGGCCGGCGAGGCCGCTGTCGCCGTGGTAGACGAAGTCGAGGGTCAGCTCGACCGCCTCCGGGTCCCACGCGCGGACGGTGTAGGTGCGGGTGGTGGGGCACTGCTCGCGGGGCAGGTCGCGCTGGATCGCCGCGAGGTCGAACGGTTCCGGATAGGTCACCCCGTGCGGGGCGAACAGGAGCTTCACGTAGTGGTCGGTGAACTCGCCCGCGCCGAACCCCGCGAGCCCGTCGCCGCCCAGCACCACCCGGATCATGTGCGGGGTGAGCCACTCCACCCGCTTCACCTCGCCACGAGTCGTCTTCCGTGCGGGCCTGTCATCTGCCATATGCCACTCCCGATCAACTCATATTAGGTAACCCTAAGTTCTAGCATAAGGGCATTTCGGGAGTAGGGGTCGTCCTGCGGGCTTGCCGTCGGGACGGGGTGCCCGCATAGTTATAGAGATTACTCTCTAAAACTGTCGGAGGCATCATGAACGCCGTCGAGCGGCTCTACAAGGGGTTCGCCGCGAGTGATCCGGGGGAGATCCTCGCCTCGCTGCACCCGGACTTCACCGGGGTGGTGAGCGCGGGCATGCCGCTGGGCGTCGGAGGCACGCACCGGGGGCCGGAGGCGATGCTCCGCGACTGCTGGGGGACCGTCTTCCGGCACCTCGACACCGGCCCGCAGCCCGAGGAGCAGGTCTGGTCGGGGCCCGACCGGGTGGTGGTGCTCGGTCACTACCGCGGAACGGCGCGGGCCACCGGCCGCGCCCACGAGGCGGCCTTCGCCCACGACCTGCACCTGAGGGACGGTCTGATCGTCAAGCTCGTGCAGGTCACCGACACCGCCAGGTGGGCCGAGGCGCTCACCGATAAATCTACAATGTAAAGGCCAGGGGCCGGGAACTTCCGGTGGCGAGCCTCCCGTGCGGCGGCTCGCCACCGGACCCGGCCGGTGGGAGGCCGTGGGGAGCGGGCATGGACGGGAGCCCAGGCGAGGCCAGGCGGCGGAGCAGGACGGACGGCGGGGCGGGAGCGTCCAGCCGGCGTGGGGTCCTAACGGGCCGCGGCCACCTGGCGGATCAGGTCGGAGACCCGGACGATCCCCATGCAGCGGCCGACCTCGTCCACGACGACCAGATCGTCGTAGACGCGTTCGGCGTCGCGGCCGGCGACCTGCATGGCGGCGATGGCCGGAGTGGTCTTGGGGACCGTGCGGGCGGAGTCCGCCAGGCGCCCGGCGGGCTTCTTGCCGTGCAGGGCGTGGCCGAACCGGCCGGCGATGGACAGCAGGAAGCGGCTGCGGTCGAGGCTGCCCTTCGGGCGCTGGTACTCGTCCACCAGGATCACGCTGGTGATCGAGGGCTCGCTGCCGAAGGCCCCGACCGCGTCCTCCGCGGTGGCCTCGCAGGGGAGTGTCACCGCGGGCAGCAGGAACTCCTGGACGCGGGGGCCGAGCAGGGCCTGCACCGGCTCCTGCGCGAGGACCGGCAGCGGCACGTGGACCCGGCCGGACGGGCCCGGGACCAGCAGCGGGCCCTGCGCCAGCCGTACACCCCAGCCGCGGACCGCGGAGAGCTGCGCCTCCTCGGTCACGCCCGGGGCCAGAACGTGCGCGCCCACCTCGCGGGCGAGCCTGGCCAGCCCCTCGGCGAGCACCGCGCGGCGCGGGTCGCGGGCGACGCGCGCCATGAGCTCGGGGGAGAGCACCGCCAGGTACGGCGCCGCGTCGGTGAGCAGGTCCATCGGGATGTGGCCGGCTCCCAGGTCGCCCACCGCGATCAGGTAGCCGATGGCGCGCAGCCCGTCCAGGCCGGTGATCAGGGACCGGCGTTCGGCCTGGGAGAAGCCGCCCCGGAGCATGAGGATCACTTCGCGGGGCCGGCGCCCGGACACGCGCAGTGCCTCGTGGAGCGGCGCCAGCGCGGCCGAACCGCCGATCACCGCCTCCGCCGGCAGGCCGAGCACCAGCGGGAGCAGGATCTCGCTGCGGGCCGCGCCGAGGAGCGTCCCGGCGAGGGAGGCGACGTTGCCGTGGTGGTCGCCGACCGCCTGGAGGGCGATGACGCCCCCCGTGTCGAGATCGACGATCGGCGTGATTTCCACGTTGGCCGCCGCGGAGGCCGGGAGGAGGTGCGTTCGACTCGCCACGTACAGAGGATGGACCACTCTCAGCAATCACATAAGCCACGTTCGGTGATGTTCACCGATATTTCGCTGTTCGTTGGAGCCGGCGGTCGCAGGGCCCGTGGCCGGGGGAGACCCGAGCGGTAGTGTCCCGTCCCATGACGTCACGACCTGCCAAAGGAGGGGGGCGCTGGGTCTCGGTCGGCCCCGAGCGCCTCGGCCGCTGGTTGGACGGCTTCGTCGAGCGGCACGGCCCGCCGGACGTGACGGCCGCCGAGGGGGTCGTGCGGCTGCGGGGCGCCGACGGCGCGGTGGCCGAATGCCAGGTGCCGTTCCCTCCGCTGACCTCCGCCGGCGGCGGGCCGCTGGCGCGCCTGATCACCCACGCGCGCACGGAGCGCCGGATCGGCGTGCTGCTGGTACGGCTCGGCGGTCACGCGGCCGGGATCTTCCAGGGCGACGAGCTCGTCTCCTCCAAGGTGGGGTCGCGGCAGGTCCACGGCCGCAGCGCGGCGGGCGGCTGGTCCCAGCAGCGCTTCGCCCGGCGCAGGGAGAACCAGGCCGGCCAGGCGCACGACGCGGCGGCCGAGGTCGCGCTGCGGATCCTCGGCCCGCACGTGGCCGAGCTGGAGGCGGTGATCCTGGGCGGCGACCGGCGCGCGGTGGACGCCTTGCGGCCCGACCGCAGGCTCGCCGCGATCTTCGCGCTGGAGACCGCGCCCTTCCTGACGGTCCCCGATCCCCGGCTGGTCGTGCTCCGGGACACCCCCGCTCAGTTCAGAGCGGTCCGCATCAAGGTGATCGACCCCGAATAATCATGCAGAAGCGGCCATGTGTGCGCCGTACACTGATCGGTATGCGCACTTCCGATTGACGCCGCCCTGATGAGGCGAGACAGCCGAACCGAGAGCCGGAGGAGACAGGGCGCGGCGGGTTCGGCCACAGCGAGGTGAGCCGGTTTATTTCCAGTCTGGGAGTGTTCTCCAACCATGATCGTAGCTTCTGACATCGAACTGCGCGCCGGGGCCCGGCTGCTCATCGAGGGCGCGTCGTTCCGGGTGAATCCCGGTGACAAGATCGGGCTCGTCGGCCGTAACGGGGCGGGCAAGACCACCCTGACCAGGGTGCTCGCGGGTGAGGGGGCTCCCGCCGCGGGCACCGTCTCCACCACCGGCGCCGTCGGCTATCTCCCGCAGGACCCGCGCACCGGCGACCTGCAGGTGCTGGCCCGCGACCGGATCCTGTCCGCGCGCGGGCTGGACGACGTGCTGCGCGAGCTGCGTGAGGCCGAGCTCGGTATGGCCTCCGAGGACGAGCGCAGGAGGGACCGCGCGGTGCGCGCCTACGGGCGTCTGGAGGACCGGCTGCACGTGCTGGGCGGATATGCCGCCGAGTCGGAGGCGGCCTCGATCGCCTCCAGCCTCGGGCTGCCCGACCGGGTGCTGGGCCAGCCGCTGGAGACCCTGTCGGGAGGGCAGCGCAGGCGGGTGGAGCTGGCCCGGATCCTCTTCAGCGGAGCGGAGACTCTCCTTCTTGACGAGCCGACAAACCACCTCGATGCAGACTCAATCGGGTGGCTTCGTGATTTTTTACGATCGCATCAGGGCGGCTTGATCATTATTAGCCACGATGTCGGGCTTCTTGAAGCGACGGTAAACAGGGTCCTGCACCTGGACGCCAACCGCGCGACGATCGACACCTACAACGTCGGCTGGAAGACCTACCTGGCCCAGCGGGAGACCGACGAGAAGCGCAGGAGGCGCGAGCGCGCCAACGCCGAGAAGCAGGCCTCCGTGCTGATGTCGCAGGCCGACAAGATGCGGGCCAAGGCCACCAAGGCCAAGGCGGCGCAGGACATGCAGCGCCGCGCCGAGCGCCTGCTCTCCGGCCTGGAGGTCGAGCGGCGCAGCGACAAGGTCGCCAAGCTGCGCTTCCCCGAGCCCGCGCCGTGCGGGCGGACCCCGATCGCCGCGCAGGGGCTGTCGAAGTCCTACGGCTCGCTGGAGGTCTTCACCGACGTGGACGCGGCCGTGGACAAGGGGACCAGGGTCGTCATCCTGGGCCTGAACGGTGCGGGCAAGACCACCCTGCTGCGCATCCTGGGCGGCATCGAGCAGCCCGACACCGGCGCCGTCAAGCCCGGCCACGGCCTGAAACTGGGCTACTACGCCCAGGAGCACGAGACGATCGACCCGGACAGGACCGTTCTGGAGAACATGCGCTCGGCCGGGGGGATGCTCGCCGACGTCGAGCTCCGCAAGGTCCTGGGCTCGTTCCTGTTCACCGGCGACGACGTGGAGAAACCCGCCGGAGTGCTCTCCGGAGGCGAGAAGACCCGGCTGGCCCTGGCCACCCTGGTGCTGTCGGCGGCCAACGTCCTGCTCCTCGACGAGCCCACCAACAACCTCGATCCGGCGAGTCGAGAGCAGGTTCTTTCGGCACTAAGGTCCTATTCTGGGGCGATTGTGCTCGTCACGCACGATGAGGGTGCTGTCGAGGCTCTACAACCAGATAGGGTGATCTTGCTGCCTGACGGAGTTGAAGACGCTTGGAGCGACGAATTTTCCGATCTTGTGGCACTTGCCTGATCTTAATTTGAGCGGGTACGGATCTTTTCCCATGGAGTAGGTAGCCGATCTCGCTGAAATGACTGATCATGGCGTGAGTAACGCTGCGGAAGTCTGGCACTACAGGAGGTACTCGTGGCCGAGACTCTTAAGAAAGGCACCCGGGTAACCGGGGCCGATCGCGACAAACTGGCCGCCGATCTAAAGAAGCGCTACAGCGCCGGTGAGAGCATCCGGGCGCTGGCCGCTTCGACCGGCCGGTCGTACGGCTTCATCCACCGCATCCTGAGCGAGTCCGGTGTGACTCTGCGCGGGCGCGGCGGCGCCACCCGAGGTAAGTCAAAGCGCTGACCCCGCCTCGGAACGCGCGTCCGCAGCCGCTCGTCCCCATGCTGAGACGTCCCGCTCGAGCCTGTAGAACCTCATTCTAGAGTGCCGATAGGCTCGGGCGAGACGGCAGACGACAGGTGGGAGAACGGGTGATGGCGGAAGTGGCGTTCGGGGGGAGTGCGGAGAAGATCTCCCTCGAGGAGGTCGGTCTGCGCTTCGAGGTGGACGGCGAGATCGCGACGATCACGCTGGACCGGCCGGAGAAGAGGAACGCTCAGACGTTCGCGACCTGGTCGGCGCTGGCTCAGATCGGTGACACCCTGCCGCAGCAGGTGAGAATCGTCGTGATCAGAGGTGAGGGGCCGTCCTTCTCGGCAGGCATCGACCTGCGGATGTTCACCCCCGAGGGGGTTCCCGGTCAGGGCTCGTTCGCGGCTTCGGCGACACTCGACAGCTCGACCTTCGAGCAGCGGATAGCGCAGGCCCAGCAGGGTTTCCTGTGGCTGCGACGTCCCGACATCGTCTCCGTCGCGGCCGTTCAGGGGCACGCGATCGGTGCCGGGTTCCAGCTTGCGCTCGCTTGTGACCTGCGAGTTCTCGCCGACGACGCCAAACTCTGCATGAAGGAGCCCGCACTCGGGCTGGTCCCCGACCTGACCGGCACCAAGCCGCTGGTCGATCTCGTGGGGCTGTCCCGCGCCGTCGAGATCTGCCTCACGGCCCGTACCGTGGGAGCGGAGGAGGCGGCCAGGATCGGGCTGGCCGAGCTGGTCGTCGCGCCGCAGGAGCTGGAGGGGGCCGTACGCGACCTGACCGCCGCGCTGCTGGCCACCGGCCGGGACGCGGCGACGGCGACCAAGCGGCTGCTCCAGGGAGCCTCCGGGCGCACGCTGGAGGAGCAGTGCGCGGCCGAACGGCGTGAGCAGGTCGTACGGATCAAGTCGCTGTTCGCCGGAAGCTGACGGGGGAATGGAGGTGCCTCTCCCGGTGCTCGCACCGGGAGAGGAGGCCAGATGGCGATGATGGGTGGGGGCTTCGGCCCGCAGGCGATGCGCTCGCTGCGGCGTGACAGCTCCGTGACCAAGGAGCGTCTGACGCCGGGCACGGTCAGGCGCATCGCTCGCTACGCGCGGCCGTTCTCACGGCACATCTCGGCCTTCCTCGCGCTGGTCGTGATCGGCTCGGGCATCGTGATCGCCAACCCGCTGCTGATGAAGGCGATCATCGACAACGGGGTCATCCCCAAGCGGCCCGGGGTCGTGGTCACCCTCGCGGTGGTCATCGCGGTCCTGGCGGTGGCCGATGCAGGGCTCACCCTGGCCCAGCGCTGGTTCTCGGCGCGGGTCGGCGAGGGCCTGATCTACAACCTGCGCACCGAGGTCTTCGACCACGTGCAGCGCATGCCCGTGGCGTTCTTCATGCGGACGCAGACCGGCGCCCTGGTCTCCCGGCTGAACAGCGACGTGATCGGCGCGCAGCGGGCGCTGACCAGCACCTTGTCCTCGGTCGTGTCCAACGTGGTCATGCTGGTGCTGGTGCTCGGCGCCATGCTGGTGCTGTCCTGGCAGATCACGGCCGTCGCCCTCGTGCTGCTGCCGATCTTCATCTTCCCCGCCAAGTGGGTCGGCCGGAAGATGTCCGGGCTCACCCGCGAGCAGATGGAGCTCGACGCCGAGATGAGCTCCATGATGACCGAGCGCTTCAACGTCGCCGGCGCGATGGTGGCCAAGCTGTACGGCCGGCCGGACGAGGAGGCCGCCGCCTTCGGGCGCAGGGCCGGACGGGTGAGGGACGTCGGCGTCACGGTCGGGATGTACGGGACGGTGTTCCGGGTCGCGCTCGGCCTGGTCGCGGCGCTGGCGACCGCCCTGGTGTACGGCGGGGGCGGTCTGCTGGCCGTCGGCGACGTCTTCGAGATCGGCACCCTCGTCGCCCTCGCCGCCCTCCTGATGCGCCTGTACGGCCCGCTGACGAGCCTGTCCAACGTGCACGTCGACGTGATGACCGCGCTGGTCAGCTTCGACCGGGTCTTCGAGGTGCTCGACCTCGAGCCGATGGTCGCCGAGCGGCCCGACGCCCGGGCCGTCCCGGACGGACCGGCCTCCGTCGAGTTCGACGACGTCCGGTTCAGGTATCCGGCGGCCTCGGAGGTGTCGCTGGCCTCCCTGGAGGCGGTGGCCCGGCCCGACACCGGGCCCAGCCAGGAGGTGCTGCGCGGGATCACCTTCACCGCCCGGCCAGGAGAGATGATCGCGCTGGTCGGCCCCTCCGGCGCGGGCAAGACGACCATCACGAGCCTGGTCTCCCGGCTCTACGACGCCGACGAGGGCGCGGTCCGGATCAACGGCCTGGACGTGCGCGAGGCCACCCTCGACTCCATCCGCGACACCGTGGGCGTGGTCATGCAGGACGCCCACCTCTTCCACGACACCATCGGCGCCAACCTCGCCTATGCCAGGCCCGGGGCCACCGAGGAGGAGATCTGGGAGGCGCTGCGCGCCGCGCAGATCGCCGACCTGGTCGAGGGACTGCCCGAGGGGCTCCAGACCGTGGTGGGCGACCGGGGCTACCGGCTGTCCGGCGGTGAGAAGCAGCGCCTTGCCCTGGCGAGGCTGCTGCTCAAGGCGCCCCGGGTGGTCGTGCTCGACGAGGCCACCGCGCACCTGGACTCCGAGTCCGAGGTCGCGGTCCAGCAGGCGCTCAAGATCGCGCTGGCCGGGCGGACCTCGCTGGTCATCGCCCACCGGCTGTCCACGATCCGCGAGGCGGACCAGATCCTGGTGGTCCAGGACGGCCGCGTCGTGGAGCGGGGCCGTCACGAGGAGCTGCTCGCCAGGGGCGCGGTCTACGCCGAGCTCTACCGCACCCAGTTCAGCTCGGAGCCGTGAGCCCGGCCGGTCACTGGTAGCCCAGGCGGCTGAGCTCCTCGCGCGCGACCTTCTCCACCAGCTCGGCGTCCTGGCCCCGCAGCCGGGTGCGCCAGGCGCCCACCTTCGGCGCGCTCCCGCCGTACAGGGCGACCTTGGAGACCCGGGTCTCCAGGAAGGCCGAGAGCCCCTCCACCGTCTCGGCGGGGGAGGAGACCAGGTCCTCGTAGCGCAGGGTCAGCAGCTGCTCGCGGGGGAGCTCCTGGCGGAGGGTGGCCGACAGCCGGACCGCGCTGCGCCAGCGCAGCGCGCACTTGCCGGCCGTGGGCATCGCCTTCCAGCGGTCGCGGTGCTCTCCGGAGTTGACGCCGAGGAACGGGTTGGGGAACTCCGTCTCGTCGCTCAGCATGACCGGCTTGAACCACGACAGGGCCGCCGGGTCGGCCAGCATGTCGGCAGCCACGTCGCGGCCGTCCCTGATGAGCTGGACGAACCGGGCGTCGGGGAAGGCCTGCAGCAGCACCGAGGCGCTGTAGAGCAGGTCGGGGCTGGCGTCGCCGAACCGGGCGACCGTACCCGGCTCCGCGCACGGACCCTCCCCGGTCACGCCTCCCGCCTCCCGGCACGCCGCCGGGCAGTCGAGGCACGCGCCCGGGACGATCTGCCAGGCCTCGGCCAGGGCGTCGCGGAGCACGCGGGTGGCGCCCATGCCCCGGCCGGCGATGGACGGGCGCCGGGCGAAGGCGTACACGACGTGGGCCACCGAGGGACGCCCCATCGTGACGTGGAAGCCGGGGGAACGCTTCAGGGCACGGGCAAGCAGATCCGCGCCGGAGTGAGGGGCGGAGAGCACGAACACCGGCTGGCGGACCTTGATCCCGTTGACCACGAGGATGTGGGTCGGAGGTCGCATATGTGAGCCCAGTGTGGCACCGTTTGGGAGGTGAACGAACCGGCCACGTCCATCGCAGCCCGGCCAGAAGGCATGATCGTCCCGCCTCCGTTGCGCGCCGGCGACGTGGTGGCGCTGGTGGCTCCGTGCGGGCCTCCCGATCCGGTACGGCTGGCGCGCGGCGCCCGCGTCCTCGAAGGACTCGGCCTGAAGGTCGTCATCGGGGCCCACGCGCTCGACCGGGACCGCTACCTGGCCGGATCCGACGCCGACCGGGCCGCGGACCTGCAGGAGGCCTGGTGCGATCCCGCCGTGGCCGCGGTGATCTGCGCCCGGGGCGGCTACGGCGCCACCCGGATCCTGGACCTGCTCGACTGGGACGCGCTGCGGGCCGCCGGGCCCAAGACGCTGGCGGGCTCCAGCGACGTCACCGCGCTGCACCGGGCCTTCGCCGTCGAGCTGGGCATCGCCTCCTGGTTCGGGCCCATGCCCGCCTGCACCACGATCAGCGACCCCGGCGGGCCGGAGCCCCGCTCCTTCGGGCACTTCAGCGCGGCCCTGTTCGGCGGCGCGCCGCCGATCACCGGCGATCGGGTGATCGTCCCGGGCGATGTCGTCGCCCCGGTCACGGGCGGCAATCTCAGCCTGCTGGCCGCGCTGTGCGGCACGCCGTACGGACTGCGGGCGCGCGGGCGGATCGTGCTGCTGGAGGACGTCGGCGAGCACCCCTACCGGATCGACCGGATGCTCACCCAGCTTCTGCGGTCGGGGGCGCTGGACGGCGCCGCCGGGTTCGTCCTGGGCTCCTGGGAGGGCTGCGGCGATCCCTATCCGACGCTGGAGGAGCGGCTCGCACCGCTCGGGGTGCCGGTGATCGCCGGATTGCCGGTGGGGCACGGATCACCACAGTTCAGTGTGCTTCTAGGGGCACTTGGTGCTATTGATGCAGAATCGTGCTCTCTGACCGGCTCAATCATCGACCCCGTGGAGGCAGTCTAGGTGCGGACCTAGGAGGAAACCGGCAGAGGGGATGCATGCGTGAGGCTGTTCCGGCGGCACCGTGACCGGCAGACCGACCGGCATCGTGACCGGCAGGCCGAGAGGCCGTCGCGTCCGGTCGAAGAAGTGGATCTCGACTCCCTGCTCGCGCTGGTCGCCGAATCTCTGGGATACACCTGCTCTTTCGCCCCCGACGGAGGCACGCTGACGCTGTCGGGCCCCCGCCGGATCGTGGTGCGGCTGACCGGGCTGCACGCGGAGGCGCGCCGGCGCTCGCGGGAGGACTGGCCGATGCTCGTCTCCGAGCACCTGTCCCACGCCCTGGCGACGGTGGACGAGCCGTTCGACGCCTGTGACCTGGCCCAGGTCCGCCCGCTGCTGCGGACCCGGATCCGGCTCGACGAGGATCTGGGGACGGCCCGGGTGGTCGGCCGTCACCTCAGCACCGACCTGGTGGAGGTGCTCACCGTCGGACACGGCGCCGCCGGACGCCCGGTCCGCCCGGAGGAGGTCGGCTGCTGGCCGATCACCGCCGCCCAGGCGCTGGACCTGGCCGCCGGCAACGTCCAGGTCGACGAGCCGCTCTCGGTCACCGAGGCCGACCTCGGCGGGGTGGCGATCCGGCGGCTGAGCGGCCCTGCCGCGAGCGCCGCCGCCCACCTGCGCCGCCTGGACGACTACCTGACCGTTCCCGCCGACGGCGTGCTCGTCGTGCTGCCCGACCCCGCCACGCTGGTCGTCCACGCGGTCGAGGGCATCGGTGTGGTCCGCGCGATCGAGCGGCTGCGGCTGCTGGCGCTGCGGGAGTTCGACCGGGGCGCCGGCGCGCTCAGCCCGCAGGTCTACTGGTGGCACGACGGCCGCCTCACCCTGATCCGGGCCGACCTGGTCAGCCAGGAAGGGCAGACCCGGCTGGTGGTGGCTCCGCCGCCGGAGTTCGCCCGCGTCCTCGCCGCCCTGGCAGTCCGCTCCGAGGGCGGGACCGGCGACGCCTGACGGCACGCCGCGGGGCACCGGGAAGATCACCGGACTCCCGCGGGCCGGAGTGACGGACCACCGCGGGCCGTAGGGACGGACTCTCACGGGCCGGAGGAGCGGACTCTTACCGGCCGTAGGGACGGACCACCGCGGGCGGGAGGAGCGTGGCCGCTCGCCCCGATGGTCCTCGCGCGTCCCTGGACCGTTCCCGGCGTGCCCGCCCGCGCTCCCGCCGTGGTCCGTGGATGCGAGATGATCGGGTCCGTATCTACGAGGAGGGGAAATGGCGCAGTGGTGCCTCGGTGTCGATCTCGGGACGAGCTTCTCCGCCGGGGTGATAGCCGCCGAAGGACGCTTCGACATCCTGGAGGTCGAGGGAGAACGGCGCATTCCCTCCGCCGTCATGCTCGACGAGCACGGAACTCTGGTGGCCGGCCGGGTCGCCCAGCGGGGGATCGCGATCAGCCCCGAACGCGTCGAGCGCAACCCCAAGCGCTACGTCGGCCGCGGCCGGATGCTGCTCGGCGGGGTCCCGGTGGAGGTGACCGACGCCATGGCGGCTCTGCTTGAGCTGTTCGTGACCGAGGGGCGGCGGCGGTTCGACGGTGCGGCGCCCGACTGCGTCGCGCTGACCCACCCGGTGGCCTGGGGCGAGGACCGCAAGGCCGTGCTCCTGGCGGCGGCCAGGAAGGTCGTGCGCGGCGTGCGGATCGTGCTCATCGACGAGCCCGTGGCCTCGGCCCGATACTTCGCCTCCGCCGGGAGAGCGGCGGGCGGATCGCACCTGGCCGTCTACGACCTCGGCGGCGGCACCTTCGACGCCGCCGTGCTCAGCGTGGACGGCGGCGACTTCAGCGTCCTGGGGGAGCCGGGCGGCAGCGACGAGATCGGCGGTGAGGGGTTCGACGAGCAGGTGTTCGCCTTCCTCGGCGCCCAGATCGAGCGCCTCGACCCCGAATGGTGGCAGCAGGTGACCACGAGCCCGGAGCGGCGCTACGTGAGCTACGCCGCAGACCTGCTCAAGATGGCCAGGGAGGCGAAGGAGTCGCTGTCGAAGTTCGACACCTCCTCCCACTACGTGGTCGGCATCAACGAGGACGTGCACATCAGCAGGACCGACCTGGAAGATCTCATCGGAGGGGAGATCGTCAGGACGGTCGACATCCTGGACGAGACGATCCGTGGCTCCGGGATCCGGGAGGAGGATCTGGGCGCGGTGTTCATGACCGGTGGGGCCAGCCGGATGCCGCTGGTCCAGAAGGTCGTGCGCGAGCGCCTCGGAGACCGGGTGCGGACCTACGACGACCCGAAGATCGTCGTCGCCTACGGTGCCGCGCAGCTCGCCTGGAAGCTCAAGGTCGAGCACCGCGACCCCGCCGGGAGCACCGGCCCGGTGACGGCCGGGCCGGCGCAGGCCACCACCGGCCCGCACACCGGCCCGCACACCGGTCCGCATGTCGGTCCGCGCGTCGGTCCGCATGTCGGCCCGGCCGGAGGTCGTCAGGCCTTCACGGGCGGAGACGGCCGGTCCGGAGGCCATCGGGTGCCGGTCGGCGCGTCGGGGCCGCCGGGGCATCGGTCGCCGGCGGGTACGGCGGGCGGGCCTACCGGAGGTCAGGCGGTCGTTCCCACCGGGGAGGGCGCCTCCGTCGGCGGTCCCACGGTCAAGGGGATCGAGAAGGTGCTGGACGGCGTGCTGGAGGCGCGTGCGGAGGCGGGCCGGGTCTTCGTCCACCAGGCTTTCGACAGCGGTCACCTCCTGCGCAGGCTCGACGGGATCGAGGGCCGCCACGACCGCGAGCTCGGGTTCGGCAGGCTGGTGGAGTGGGCGGCGTCGCGTGAGGGCGTCGTGGCGGTGGAGCAGGTCGGACCGGCACAGGTGCTGGTCCGCACGCTCAGCCCCGACCTGGCCATCCGAGCCACCCATCCGCTGCAGATGTGGGGCGACCCCACCGTGATCGCCCACGGCCGTACGGCGTGGGTCTTCTTCCAGCCCCGGCAGACCGTCGCGGTCGACACCACGGTGGGCCTGCCCTGGGGGGAGACCGGGCACCTGGCGATGATCGAGCTCGACCTGGGCGGTGGGTTCTTCTTCCAGGCGCCCCCGGTCCGCGACCTCGGCCCGTATGCCCGGTGGTTCGTGAACGAGGACAACCGGCTGCGCCGCCTGCTCGACCAGGAGGGGCCCAGCGGCACCGAGCCGTCGCCCTCCGTGGGCGCGCCGGGCTGCACGGTGGTCCTGGGGCAGTTCAGCAGCAACAAGCCGATATTCCAGAACCGGCACCAGGACTTCAGGCCGTGGCAGGTGCTGTGCCTGGTCGATCCCGGCGGTGCCGTGCGCCCCACGGTGCGGGAGCCGGGGCGGAGCTGGCTCCACCAGGTGGTCCTGCACAACGGCAGATGGTTCACCTCCAGTTCGGCGGGGCTCGAGGCGGACACCGCGGACGGGCAGACCAAGCTGGTCATGCCGCGGCCCCCGGCAGGCGCCCTGCGCTGGTTCCCCGCCGGGAGCCAGATCTACGCGGTCGGCGCCGACCAGGTGAGCCCCGCCCGGGGCTGGTCGGTCAGGATCTTCGACCAGCGGTCCCACACGCTGGAGTTCCTGATGGGCAAGCAGTCGGCGACCCTGGCCGGCCATCTCACCTCCCGCCACCGCTGGGAGCGCCCGAGACTGGTCGCCGACGGCGACTCGATGTGGATGACCATGCAGGACGCGGGCCGCAGCAGGCTGCTGCACGTCACTCCGGGCGGGGCGCGGGAGGTGCATCGCACGCCGGGGATGTTCGAGCCGGTCGCCCGGGTCCCCACGGGGCTGCTCTGCCTGCACCGTCCCGCGGACGCGGCCGGGACCACCCGCGACCGGCCCGCGACCCTGGTGCACCTGCCGCTCTGACGGCCTCCGGGCCGCGCCCCTGGTGCATCCGCGGGCCGCGACCGGCTCGCGCCCCTGGCGCACCTGCCGCTCCGGTGGCCGCCGGTCCCGGGCGGGAGGCGGCGCCGGGGAGGGCGTGTCAGCTCCCGGGTGTCCCGGCCGGGGCGGCGCCCAGGGCGGCCACCGCGGCCGCGAGCTCCTTGCGCAGCTCGTGTCCGCGCGCGGTGAGGGAGGCGATGGCGGTGATCCGGTCCTCACCGGACTGCCGCGCCTTGCGCCGGTCGGCCGCCGAACGGGTGGACGCGGTCTTCAGCTCGGCGCGCCTGCCCTCCAGCTCCTTGCGCCGCCGCATGAGGCTCTCGTCCGCCGTCTGCTCGACGCCGACCCGCCAGGTGGCCACCATCCGCTCCAGGTCGAGCGTCATCTCCCGGGCGACCACCGCGAACTGGTCGCGGAGCGCCCCCCTGATCGCGGCCTGGCTGCGCTGCACCTTCTCCAGGGAGCGCCGTCCCAGGAAGATGGCCGCCCCGATGGCCGGGGCGACCAGGATGAAGCCCACCGGGCCGAGCAGGGCGGCGGCGAGGCCGCCGAACGACAGCCCCATCGACGAGGCGGGCAGCACGTCCCGGACCAGGTCCACATGGCCCGGGTCGTCGGCCGCCAGATCCCCCTTGACCTGGACCTGCGTCAGGCTGGGCATGGCCCGGCCGTCGGCGGCGAGCTCCACCGGATCGAGGCCGAGATCGCGGGCGAAGGCGTTCAGGGTGCCCTTCGCCAGGTTCTCCACGTCGTAGACGATCTGCGACCAGACGGCCTCCAGCGAGCGCTGGACGCTCTCCGGCAGCTCCGCCATGTACTTGTCGAGCTGGGCCTGGGTCTTCAGCGTGGCGATCGCGTTCTCGTACGGCTGGCGGATCTCGGCCACCCGCGCCGCCACGATCCCCGCCACCTCGCGCCCGAGGAAGGTGTTGGCCACCGCGCCCGCCCTGCGGCGGCCGGCCAGCTCGGCGAGCCCCGTCAGCTCGGCCTCCACCTCGGCGAGCCGGGCGGTCACGTCGCCCTCGTCGTCCGAGCCCGCGGCGACGTCGTCCTCGGCCCCGGCCGTCAGCGCGCCCAGCACCGACAGTGCGGCGGCGACCACGGTGGCGCCCCGGGCCGAGTCCCTGCCCTCGGCGAAGCCGCGCAGGTGCCGTTCCAGCACGTCCATGCCGCTACGCGCGCGCAGCGTGTCCGCGCGCTCCTGGCGGCCCTCCCGCCGTCTGGCCTCGGCGGCCTCGGCGAGCTTGGAGCTCACCGGGATCCAGGGCGCCTCCAGCAGCGGGCACAGCGTCGCCGCCCTGGCCGGGTTCTCCGCGACGGCCTGGGTCACGAAGGTCCTCAGCCGGGCCTTGTTCTCCTCCTGCAGGCTCTGCCAGTTGGCCGAGTCCTCGACCTTGGTCAGCACGAACACGATCGCCTGAACCCGTTCGGCAGCCTCGGCGAGGAACTCCAGCTCGTGCCGGAGCACCGGCTGGTCCTGCGCGCTGAGCGTGAACAGCAGCGCGTCGGCCCGCTGGAGCATGGCGACGGTGACCTGCCGGTGCCCCACGGTCAGGCTGTCCACCCCGGGGGTGTCGAGCAGCCGCAGGCCGTCGAGCAGGGGAGTGTCGAGGGTGACGTCCACGCTGACGACGTCACGGCGCTTGCCGGCGTCGCCGCGCATCGAGGCGTAGTCGGGGATCGACTCGACGGTGATCGGGGTCTGGACCGGCCCGCTGTCGGTGCTGCGATGCACGACGGCGGTCAGCGCGGGTCCGCGGCGCAGGGACAGGAAGCAGTTGGTGGCGACGTCGGCGTCGACCGGGAGCAGGTCGGGGTGGCCCACCAGCGTGTTCAGCAGGCGGCTCTTGCCGCGCTTCTGCGCCCCGGCGACCACGATGTCGGTGCACTCGTCCTTCCAGCGGCCCGCGCACGCGGCGAGCACCTTCGCCAGGTCCTCCCTGCCGCACCGGCCGGCCAGCGCGTGAACCTCGTTGGCGTAGCGGAGCAGCCGGGCCACAGGGCCGTTCGGGTCGGGGGTCGTCATGGTGTGTCGTCTTTCCTGTCGGCGAGGGGAAGGGGGAACGCGCCGGTGGCGCTGTCGTTCAGGGGCCGTCTCGGTGGTGCCGCTCCCAGACGTCCTCGCAGGCGTCGCAGAGGGCCTCCGCCGCCCGCCGCTGCCGCAGGGAGAGCGGCCGGTGGGCGAGGACGCGGAACCGGGCGCCCAGGGCGGCGGCGTAGCCCGCGAGCTCGCCGCCCGGGGTCCCGGGGGGCGCGCCGAGCTGGGTCGCCAGCTCGGCGCCGGCGAGCAGGGTCTCCATGGCGCGCCGGTCGTCGGCCGGGACCATCGGGGAGGAGCGCAGGGTCTCGACCGAGGCGGGATCCACGGGGATCGGGGGGAGCGGGCCGCCTCGCTCCGGAGTGTCCGGGCCGGGCCCCTCGTCCAGGGCCGTGGAGACCAGGTCCTCCAGGACCGTCAGCACGTCTCTGGCCCGGTGCCCGCCGGTGCGGCCCTCGCTCATCATGGCGAGGGTGCGCCAGCGCATCGACGCCGCCGTGGCCGCGGCGGCGATCTCCTCCCGCGAGGCCCCGGCGGGCAGGCCGAGCTGCTCGGCGGGGTCGTCGTGGCGGGCCAGGAGGAGGAGCTCGGCGGTCATCTCCTCGTTCAGCACCAGCGTCCCCCGGCCGAGGGCCTCGGCCGCGGCGAAGATCCGCAGGCCGCCCAGGGCGGTGGCGATCGGCCGGTTCTCGTCGAGCTGGGCCGCCAGCGCGTCCAGGGTCGAGCGGTCGGAGCCCATAGCGGGCGAGCGGGCGATCCGGCGGAGCCGGGTCAGGGCGTCGAGCGCCTTGAGCTGGTCGGCGCGGCGGGCGAAGTGGGCCAGGCCCGCCGCCACGGAGCCGGTCGCGGCCTGTCCTGCCGAGGCGTATCCCGAGCGTTCCAGCAGGTGGGCCGCGAGCCGGGCGGGGTCGGGGGCCTCGCCCCGCCGTAGCGCGCCGATCGCGGTGGCGATGCCGTAGCGGTGCAGCCGCTCCACCAGCCGCTGCCGTATCCCGGCCGGCACGGGGAGGTCGGGCGCCGTGCGGAAGTCGTTCAGGTCCAGGAGGTAGTCCTCCAGGTCGTCCTCGTCGAGCTCGGCCAGGCGCGACAGGGCCTTGACCTCCTCGGCGTCCAGCGGGCACGCGCGCGCGGTCTCGGCCAGCAGGCCGATCACCGGGACCACGTCGAAGACGGAGGTGCGCAGGTCCCGGTAGCCCTTGGCCGCCAGCCGCCGCGCGGTCGGCCAGGGATCGTCCTCGTCGCCGCGCCGGTCGACCTGGCCCAGCACGGCGAGGGTGTTGACGCAGCTCATGCCGCACGCGTCGGTGAGGCCACGGAACTCGGCGAGGGCGTTGTCATCAAATTTCTGGACATAACGCAGCACGTAGATCATCGCCTGTGCGCGGTCGTCCTCCTCGCCGGAGCCGAACAGCATGCTCCTGGCGGCCCGCTCGTTGGCGGCCGTCACCGTGTTCATGCCGGGGGTGTCGATGATGGTGACCGTGCGCAGGGACGGCAGGTCCAGCGTGACGCGCAGACGCCGGATGCGGGCCACGTCGACGCCGAGGTCGGCGGGGAGCCGGTGGCCGGGCAGCAGCCGGGAGTGGGCCACGCCGCCGTCCAGGAGTTCGACGGTGACGCGGCCGTCGTCCTCGCCGTACTCGTACTGGGTGACCACGAAGGTGCACTCGCCCGCGTCCACGGGTGCGACGGGCAGCCCGAGCAACGCGTTCACCAGGGTGGACTTGCCGCTGCTCACCGCGCCCGCCACCGCGACCCGCAGCGGCGCGTCGAGGCCGGCGCGTACCTGACCGACCCGCTCGCGCAGCTCCGTGCCGGCCAGCCTGGCCGAGGTGGTGTCGCACAGGCGGCGCAGCAGCTCCGCCGGGCCGGCCCTCACGCGGCACCGCCGGAGAGCGGATCCTCGCGGTGGACGAGCGGGTCCGGGCCGTGGACGGGGAGGCCCGGACCGGGCGGCGGACCGGGCAGCAGGGAGAGGTCGCCGCCGTCCGATGAGAACGTCTGGTCGAGCATGTTCCGGTACTCCTCCTCGGTCGGTTCCGGGATCGTCCCGAAGAGGAGTCGACGCAGCTCAGTCAGGCCGTCTGACTCCTCACGAGAAGACCCGAGGTCCGAATTGTCACGGTCCAATATCATGACGAGTCACCTCATGCCGGATGATCGCGCGGCGTGGTGTCATTGGCTGATTTCCACCCCGGGAGGATGTGTGGCCGATGACGAGCGCGTCGCTGAGCAGTACCGCCGAGGACGAGAGTCTTCTCGTCGCGGCAGCGCGGGCGGGTGACGAGCGGGCCTTCGCAGAGCTGTGGTCGACCGCGCGGCGCCAGGCCTTCGGCGTCTGTTACCACCTGACCGGAAACCGCGCCGACGCGCTCGACGCGCTGCAGGAGACGCAACTCGCCGCGTGGAAGGGACTGGCCTCCTTCGAGGGCAGGGCGTCCTTCCGGTCGTGGGTCCTCGTCATCGCGCGCAACGCCGCCCACGCGGTGGTCCGGCGCCGCTCTCCCGGCGGGGTGCTCTTCGCCGAGATGGCCGAGGAGTCGGTGCTCGCGGCCCCCTTCGAGGACACCGTCGCCCAGCTCGCCGACCTGCGCCGGGCGCTGGCCACGCTGCCTGCCTCCCACCGGGAGGCGCTGCTGCTGTGGGCGGGCGGCCTCACCTACGAGCAGGTGGCGGCCTCGCTGGAGGTGCCGCTCAACACGGTGAGGGCCTGGATCCACCGGGCCAGACGGCGGCTTCAGGCCGGGCTCGCCGGCGGCTGAGCGCCTCACGGCGCCGTCCCGGCTCCGGGCGCCCCGTGCCGGTAGACGACGACCTGCGGTACGCGGATCACACGGTCGCCGTCGGCATACCCCCGCTTGACGGTCTCCGCGACGACGTCGTGCAGCTCCGGCCGCTCGGTCGGCTCGGTGCCGAACGCCTCGTGCGCGCGCGGGTCGAAACGCTGCCCGTCGGCCACGATCTCCCGGACCCCGGCCCGGTTCAGCCCGTCCAGCAGTGTGCCGGCCAGCCGGGGATGCCGCTCGGCGATCTGGTCCCGGCAGCCGATGCAGGCCTCCACCAGGGCCTCACGCCCCGGAGGGCCCTCGGCGAAGAGGCGCTCCACCTGCTGGGCGAGCGCCTGGCTGATCCCGCTCCCGGCGACCTCCGCCAGCGCCTCGGCCATCGGGCCGGACGCGGCGGGGGCGGCCCGCCGCGGCGGCGCCCCGGAAGTCTCAGGCGCCCCGGACGGCGCGTGCGACACGGTGCAGGACGCGTGCGGTGTGGCCGGCGTCCCCAGGACCGTTTGCGGCGCGTGCGGTACGGCAGGCGGCGCCTGCGGGGCCGGGGGAGGCGGGTGTGGCGTGGGCGGTGCGTGCGATGGGGCAGGCGCCCGCGGGATCACGGAGCCCGAGGGCTCCGGCAGGGCGGGCCCGCCCTGCCACGTGGCCGGGGCGGGCGGCCGGTTCCGCCGCCGGAGGTGGAGCCCGGCGGCGGCCGCGACGACGGATCCCGACGCCAGCGCGAGAAGCAGCGGCAGCGGCAGCGGCAGCGGCAGCGGGAGGCCCCCGCCGGCCGTTGCGGCCTGGTCACTGCTGGTCTGCGGGGGCCGGACGCCGTCTCCGGCCGAGCCGCCGGCCCGGACGGGCGCCGACGGCGTCGTGGCCGCCGTCCCCTCGCCGGAACCCGCCACCGGGCCACAGCCGGTCACCGTCAGGCAGGCCAGGAGCAGCAGGGGCAGGAGCCCGCGTCGGTCTGTCATCGATCGTCTTCCTCGTCGGCGGGCCCGTGTGACCCGAGTCCGGGTTCCCCCCTGGTGAGATCACACGGGCGCGTGCCGGATCGTGTGATCAGGCGGTCGGGAAGGGCCCCTGGGTCTGGGTGTAGTCGGAGACCCCGTCACCGTTGACGTCGACCCGGGCCTCGTCGACGTAGCCGTCGCCGTCGTTGTCGAGGTAGACGATGTCGGTGACACCGTCGCCGTCGACGTCGTAGCGCTCCTCGTCGGCGATGCCGTCCCCGTCGATGTCGATCAGCTGGGCGTCGGCGCTGCCGTCGCCGTCGTAGTCGATCAGGTCCGTGGAGGTCACGTCGAAATCGCTCATTTTCGATCCTTTCGAATGGTGTTCGTCAGGGGAGAGTCGTGGCCGCGACGGATTGTTGCACCGGGACCGGAGAATTCTCGCCGGGCGTCCGCCCGGGGACCGCGCCGCGGCCTCAGCTCAGCGCGCGGGCGGTGTGGATCAGCGGAACGTGGCTGAAGGCCTGCGGGAAGTTGCCGACCATGCGGCCGTAGCGGGGGTCGTACTCCTCGGCGAGCAGGCCGACGTCGTTGCGCAGGGACAGCAGGTGCTCGAACAGCTCGACCGCCTCGTCCTTGCGGCCGATCATCGACAGGGCCTCGGCCAGCCAGAAGCTGCACGCCAGGAACGCGCCCTCGCCGCCGGGCAGGCCGTCCACGTCGTTGTCGGAGGCCACCGGATAGCGCAGCACGAAGCCGTCGACCATCAGCTCACGCTGGATCGCCTCCACCGTGCCGATCACGCGCGGGTCGTCCGGCGGCAGGAAGCCGACGATCGGGATCAGCAGCAGGGCGGCGTCCAGCTCGTGCGAGCCGTACGACTGGGTGAAGGTCTGGCGCGTCTGGTCGAAGCCCTTGTCGCAGATCTCGGCGTGGATCTGGTCGCGCACCTCCTTCCAGTGCTCCACCGGGCCGGTGCGGCCGAAGTTCTCCACCTGCTTGACGGCCCGGTCCAGGGCCACCCAGCACATCACCTTGGAGTGGGTGAAGTGGCGGCGCGGGCCGCGGACCTCCCACAGCCCCTCGTCGGGCTCGTCCCAGTGCCGCTCCACGTATTCGATGAGCTCGCGCTGGATGGTCCAGGCCCGATCGTCCGGCTCCATGCCCGACACGCGCGACAGGTAGAGGGCGTTCATCACCTCCCCGTAGACGTCCAGCTGGAGCTGGTCGACCGCGCCGTTGCCGATCCGGACCGGCCGGGAGTCCTCGTAGCCGGGCAGCCAGTCGAGCTCCAGCTCCGTCAGCCGGCGCTCGCCCGACACGCTGTACATGATCTGCAGGTCCTGCGCCCGGCCCGCGATGGCCCGCAGCAGCCATGCCCTCCAGGCGCGGGCCTCGCCCAGGTATCCGCCGCCGATGAGGGCCTCCAGCGTCATGGTGGCGTCGCGCAGCCAGCAGAAGCGGTAGTCCCAGTTGCGGACCCCGCCGAGGTCCTCGGGCAGGGAGGTGGTGGGGGCGGCGACGATGCCCCCGGTGGGCTCGTAGGTGAGCGCCTTGAGGGTGATGAGGGAGCGGACCACGGCCTCGCGCCACGGGCCCTGGTAGGTGCACTGCTCCACCCATTCGGCCCACAGCGCCTCGGTCTCGGCCAGCTGCTCGAAGGGGTCGATCTCGACCGGCCTGGACTCGTGAGAAGGGTGCCAGGTGAACACGAACGCCAGGCGCTCACCGGCGGAGACCCGGAACCTCGCCTTGTGCGCGTAGTCGCCGCCCTGCAGGGGGACGGGGGAGTGCAGCCACGCCGAGTCGGGCCCGCCGACGGCCTGGAGCAGGCCGTCGGTGCGGCGCACCCAGGGCACGATCCGGCCGTAGTCGAAGCGGATGCGGATCTCGGTGGCCATCTCCACCGTGCCGGACACGCACTCCACGATCCTGACCAGGTCGGGGTTGGCCTGCCGCGCGGGCATGAAGTCGGTCACGCGGACCGTGCCGTCCGGGGTGTCCCACTCGCTCTCCAGCACCAGGGACTCGCCCTTGTAGTGGCGCCGGGTGGCGGCGGCCCGCCCGTTGTCGGCCGGGCCGAGCCACCACTGCCCGTTCTGCTTGTCGCCGAGCAGCGCCGCGAAGCACGCCGGCGAGTCGAACCTGGGCAGGCAGAGCCAGTCGATGGCGCCGTTCCGCCCGACCAGGGCGGCTGACTGCATGTCTCCAATGAGAGCGTAATCTTCGATCCGCATGTTCTTGACGCTAATGCCTCCGGCGGCCGCCGCTCAGCCCTTGGGGCGCATCCGCGGCATGAAGAACTGGGTCAGGGGCCCGATCGCCAGGGCGAACACCACGGTGCCGATCCCCACGGTCCCGCCGAGCAGCCAGCCGATGGCCAGCACCGTGACCTCGATGATCGTACGGGCCGTGCCGATGGACATGCCGAGGCGGTTGAGGCCGGTCATCAGCCCGTCGCGCGGACCCGGGCCCAGGCCCGCGCCGATGTAGAGGCCGGTCGCCGCGCCGGTGGCGACGACGCCGAGCAGCAGGTAGGCCCAGCGCGCGGCCAGCGGCTCCGGGGTCGGGGCGAGCCACATGACGGCGTCGGCGAACACGCCGAGCAGGACGACGTTGCTGACGGTGCCGATCCCGGGCTTCTGCCTGAGCGGGATCCACAGCAGCATGACCAGGGCTCCCACCAGGATGATCCAGGTGCCGATCGACAGGCCCATGTGGATGGACAGGCCCTGGTGGAACACGTCCCAGGGGCTGCCGCCGAGGTGCGACTCGATCTGCAGGCCGATCCCGGCTCCGTAGAGCGCCAGGCCCGCGTAGAGGCGCGTGAGCCGGCTGGGAAGGGAGCCAAGAGTAGGGAGAGAAATTTCGCTCATAATGGCCTTAATCATCCAGGCCATTGGCCTGAACCAAAAGGGCCAATCATGGAAAGTGGCCTTATAGTGGCTGGTATGGACCGGTATCTGAGCGGGCTCCAGCTCGCCCGCCTCGTGGCGATCGACCCCGCCACCAGGCCGTACTACAGCGCGCTGGCCGGGGCCGTGCGATTGCTGATCCTCGACGGCCGGCTGCCCGTGCGGATGCGCGTCCCGGCCGAGCGGCACCTCGCCGAGGCTCTGGGCGTCAGCCGGACCACCGTGACCGCCGCCTACGACCGGCTCCGCGAGCAGGGATACCTGGAGAGCAGGCAGGGGGCGGGGAGCTGGACCGCGCTGCCCGACCCGGCCTCGATGGGCGCGGAGAACCCGTGGATCGCCTCCAACGACGACGGGCTGCTGCCGCTGCACGCCGCCGCCCCGCTCGCGCCCTCGACGCTCGCCCCGGCGGTCGCCTACGCCGCCGAACACTACCAGCGCCACGCGTTCGGCATCGGCTACGACCCGCTCGGGATCGCGCCGCTGCGCGAGGCGATCGCGGCCCGCTACACGGCCAGGGGGCTGGCCACCCGGCCCGAGCAGATCCTGGTCACCACGGGGGCGCAGCAGGCGCTCCACCTGCTGGCCGCGATGTTGCTCCCGCCGGGCGACGCGATCCTGCTGGAGTCGCCCACCTACCCGCACGCGATGGACGTGGTGAGGATGCGCGGTGGCCGGATCGTCCCGGTCGGCGTCCCCGACGACGGCTGGCATCTGGACCTGCTCACCTGTGCGATGCGCCAGTCGGCCGCCCGCCTCGCCTACCTGATCCCCGACTTCCAGAACCCGACCGGGCACCTGATGGACGACGCCATGCGGGCCGCCCTGGTCGGTGCCGCCAGGCGGTACGGCACCACGCTGATCGTGGACGAGACCTGGAGCGAGCTGGCGATCGACGAGGTGCCCAAGGCGGCCCCGCTGGCCGCCTTCGACACCGACGGGCGGGTGATCAGCATCGGGTCGGCGTCCAAGCTGTGGTGGGGCGGGCTGCGCATCGGCTGGATCCGCACCACTGCCGCCATGGTCCGCCGCCTGGCCGTGCTCCGCGCGGGCGTGGACATCGCCAGCCCGCTCCTGGAGCAGCTCGCCGTGGCGAGGTTGTTCGAGGACATCGAGGAGACCAGGGCCGAGCGCCGCCGCACCCTCCGCGCCTCCAGGGCCGCCCTGGTGGCGGCGGTGCGGGAGCGGATGCCCGACTGGGACTTCACCGTGCCCGGGGGCGGGGGCTCGCTCTGGGTGCGGCTGGCGGGCCCGTCGGCCACCGCGCTCGCCGACGCGGCGAGCTGCCACGGCGTACGGCTCGCGCCCGGCCCCTGGTTCGGCGTGGACGGCACGCTGGAGGGCCGGCTCCGCCTGCCCTTCACCCAGCCGCCGCAGGTCCTCACCGAGGCGGTGGAGCGCATCGCCGAGGCCAGGGTCAGGGGGCCGTACGGCGTCCGTCCCGCCGAGCCGCTCACTCCCGCCCTGTGAGGCCTACTCCGGGGTGACGCCTCTGGCCAGCGGCGCGCGCAGCCGCAGCCGCATGGCCGCGATCCGCAGGCCGAAGGCGAGCACGGCGGCGGCCAGCGTGGCCGGCCAGCCGTGCAGGTCGACGGTGTAGAGCACGGCCATGACCGCCGAGCCGAGCATGGCGGGCACCGCGTAGAGCTGGCGGTCGTAGAGCAGGTTCGGGATCTGGCCGGCGAGGATGTCGCGCAGGATGCCGCCGCCGACCGCCGTGGTGACCCCGAGCAGCGCCCCGTGCAGCGGGCTGAGGCCGAAGTTCATCGCCTTCTCGGTGCCGACCGCGCAGAACAGGCCCAGGCCCGCCGCGTCGAGCACGTCCACGGCGGGCATCACCCGCTGCACGTGCGGATGCCAGAAGAACACGATCACCGTGGCGGCGATCGGCACGAGCACGTAGCCGGTGCTGGAGAAGGCGGCGGGCCGTACGTTGAGGATCAGGTCGCGCAGGATCCCGCCGCCCAGGGCCGTCATCTCGGCGAGTACGGCCATGCCCACCACGTCCAGCCGTTTGCGGACGCCGACGAGGGCGCCGGAGAGGGCGAAGACGAAGATTCCGACAAGGTCCAGCACCTGGTTCACTGATGAATCATCCCATGACCGGCTCTATGCGCTCTCCGTCAGTGTGACGGTGGCCCCGCCCCCACCGCGTTCTCGTGGTGCTCGCGCATCATGGCCCGGAGCCTGCCGACGGACGCGAGCAGCGCCAGACCCGCCACGACGGCGATCGCCGCGAGCGTCAGGAAGTACGCGGGATCCGACATGTAGTTCTTCAGGCGGCCCGTCTGCCCGCCCACGGCGTCGCCCACCGAGACGGCGATGAACCACACCCCGAGCATCTGGCCCTTGAACGCCTGGGGGGCGAGCTTGGTGGTGACCGACAGGCCGACCGGGCTCAGCGACAGCTCGCCGAAGACCTGGATGAGGTAGACCAGCACCAGCCACCACACCGAGATCCTCCCGCTCTCGGCCAGCCGGGCGGCCAGGGCCATGACCACGAAGCTCAGGGCGATCATGAACAGCGCGAAGGCGAACTTCTGCGGAGCGGTCACCCGGTTGCCCAGCCTGACCCAGAGCGCGGCGAAGACCGGCACGAAGATCATGATGAACAGCGGGTTGAACGACTGCGTGGTCGCGGACGTGATCCGGACGCCGAACAGCGACAGGTCGGTCCTGTCCTGGGCGAAGAACAGCAGCACCGTCGGGGCCAGGTCGTAGATCATCCAGAAGACGGCGGCGGCGATGAACAGCCAGATGTAGGCCTTCATCCGCGAGCGCTCGTCGTCGGTCAGGTTGTGGCTGCCGAACAGGACGTAGGCGAAGTAGGCCACCGGGACGACGACGATGATCACCGTCACCACCAGTGCGAAGGTGTCGAGGTCGAAGGTGCCCGAGGCCACCCAGGCGGCCAGGGCGCCGGCGATCACGGCGGCGGCGGCGAGGGCCGACAGCACGAAGTGCCGGTGCTCGCGCGGGGTCAGCCGGTGGCCGGGCTCCTCGCCCACGCCCCTGAGGTGGCGGCGGCCCAGCACGTACTGGACCAGGCCCAGCGCCATGCCGACCGCCGCCGCGCCGAAGCCCAGATGCCAGCGGTTGTCGGCGGCGAGCCAGCCCACGATGATGGGGGCGATGAAGGCGCCCAGGTTGATGCCGAGGTAGAAGATGGAGAACCCCGCGTCCCTGCGCGCGTCGTCGTCCTCGGGGTAGAGCTTGCCGACCATCGCGGAGATGTTGGGCTTCAGCAGCCCGGTCCCGATGATGATGAGAAGCAGGCCCAGGGCGACGAAGATGCCCGTCCTGACCGGGATGGCCATGCTGATGTGGCCGCACATGATGACGAAGCCGCCCCACAGCACCGCCCTGCGGGCGCCGAGCACGCGGTCGGCGACCCAGCCGCCGGGCAGGGCCACCAGATAGATGAGCGCGCCGTAGATGCCGACGATCGCCTGGGCGGTCTGCTGCGTCAGGCCGAGGCCGCCCATGACCGGGGAGGCGGCCATGAAGGTGGCCAGGATGGCCCGGAGGCCGTACCAGCTGAAGCGTTCCCACATCTCGGTGCCGAACAGCGTGGCCAGGCCCCGCGGATGTCCGAAGAAAGTCTTCTCGCGAGCGCCCGTCCCCGATGTCATGTGGCCCCCCGGCGTCATCATGTGATCGGGTTCTAACTCTACGTACAGGTCCCGGCCGGGGGTGAGGGAGGTTGTGCATTGTGACGCTTCTTCTCGGGCGCAGGGGCTTGTCCGGGGCAACGCCGTGTGGTGCGATGCATGCCACTCATGCAAGTGAGCACTTTCAGGAGGCGTCATGACCGGTGTCCTTGAAGAGCGTGCGGCGATCGAGCGGGAGATCGCGGGCCGTACCGTTTGCGAGCAGTTGGCGGAGACGGCGGAGCGCAACCCCGACGCTCCGGCCTACTCCGACCCGGTCGACGGGGGCTGGGCCACCCTCACCTACGCCGAGGCCCGGCAGCGGGTCCTGGAGATCGCCGCCGGCTTCGTCGCCCTCGGGCTGCGGCCGGGCGAGGCCGTCGCGCTGATGATGGTCAACCGCAGCGAGCACGTGCTGGCCGACCTGGGCGCCGTGCACGCGGGCGGCGTGTCGTGCTCGGTCTACGCCACCTTCGCCCCGGACCAGGTGGCCTTCGTCGCCGGCGACGTCGGCGCGAGGATCGTCGTGCTGGGCGGGCCCGCCGACCTGGCCAGGTGGGAGCCGGTGCTGGACGGGCTCCCCGGGATCTCCAAGATCGTCATGTTGGAGGGTGCCCCGTCCGGCGACCGCTTCCTCGGCTGGGAGGAGTTCCTGGCCCTGGGCCGCGCGCGGCTCGCCGAGGACCCCGCCTCGATCGAGGACCGCTGGCGGGCCGTGACCGCCGGCGACACCCTGACGGTCCTGTACACCTCGGGCACCACCGGCAACCCCAAGGGCGTGCCGCTGACCCACGCCAACGTGTTCTTCGAGGTGGCGGCGACCAGCCGGATGGTCTCGCTGCCCGACAGGGGCACCCAGATCTCCTACCTCACCTACGCCCACATCGCCGAGCGGGTGCTCAGCCTCTACCTGCCGCTGTTCAAGGTCTCCCACACCCACTTCTGCACCGACCTCGCCCAGCTCGGCGCCACCCTCGGCCAGGTCAAGCCGGTGCTGTTCTTCGGCGTCCCGCGCGTCTGGGAGAAGATGATGGCCCGCCTGCAGGCGCTGCTGGCCACCCAGCCGGAGGAGCAGCAGGAGAACGTGCGCACCGCCATGGCCGCCGGTCTCGCCCACGTCGAGGCCAGCCAGTACGGGCGGACCCCCTCGCCCGAGGTCCAGGCCGCCTACGAGCAGGCCGACGCCGCGCTGCTGTCGATCATCCGCTCGATGATCGGCCTCGACAACGCGGCCTGGCTGGCCAGCGCCGCCGCCCCGATGCCGCTGGAGGTCCAGCGCTTCTTCGCCGGCCTCGGCATGCGCGTGATCGACGTGTACGGCATGACCGAGACGACGGGCGCGTTCACCGCCAACGCCCCCGACCGCTTCAAGCTCGGCACGGTCGGCCAGGCGGGCCCGGGCGTCGAGGTCCGCATAGCCGAGGACGGGGAGATCCTCACCCGCAGCCCCGCCAACGCCGGCGGCTACCTGAACCGGCCCGAGGCGACCGCCGAGCTGCTGGACGAGGACGGCTGGCTGCACACCGGCGACGTGGGCTCCATCGACGAGGACGGCTTCGTCCGCATCGTCGACCGCAAGAAGGAGCTCATCATCACCTCCGGCGGCGAGAACATCTCACCGGCCAACATCGAGAACTACCTCAAGGAGCACCCCCTCGTCGGGCAGGCCCTGGCCTACGGCGACGGCAGGCCGTACCCGGTGGCGGTCCTCACCCTCGACGGCGAGGTCGCCCCCGGCTGGGCGCAGGGCCGCGGCATCGAGTTCACCACCCTGGCCGACCTCGCCGGGCATCCCGACGTCCTCAAGGTCGTCGAGGCCGCGGTCGCCGCGGCCAACGACAAGCTCGCCCGCGTCCAGCAGGTCAAGCGCTGGCGCCTGCTGCCGGCGGAGTGGACGGCCGAGACCGAGGAGCTCACGCCGAGCCTGAAGCTCAAGCGCCGGGTCATCCACGCCAAGTACGCCGAGATCATCGACGGGATGTACGACAGCTAGACGTACCGGCCGTGGACGCCGGTGACGGCGGCCCGGTCCGGGGATCTCGAAACGGGCGAGGGCCTCGCGGCGGGCTGCGAGCCGGCCGGGACTCGCATCGGCCGGAGGCCCTCATCGCCCGCCGTGACGTCCCGCCGGCCGGGCCGTCCCCACCTGGGGCGTCGCATCGCCGGCGTCGCTCGGGCGGCGTTTTGCCCAACCAGACGTGTGTCGTCTCCTCGGTCATTACCGGGTGGTTCCTAGCCTCCTACCCATGACCATGAGAGTCCTTCTTCCCGTCCTGGCGGCGGGAGCCGCGGCCCTGCCCGCGGGGGCCGCCGCCGCCCTGCCGGTGCGGGCCGAGCCGCCCGCCGCCGTCAGGGACCTGGCGATCCGCTCCATAACCCTGGACCCCGAAGCCCCCGTGGTCGGACCGTCCGACACGGTGCGCCTGGTGATCGAGGTGGTCGCCCGCGGGGTCTCGGGCCCGCAGGGGATGACGGTCCAGGTCGAACCGGGCGCGCCGCCCGAGTCCGGGACGGGCCCTCTCCCCGGGGCCGGGGTCCAGACGGTCTCCGAGCCGTTCTCCGAGCCGGCCCAGATCCCCGTGCCGCCCGCCCTGACGTACCTCACCCCCGTGGGGCCGGCCGGCCGGGCGCCTGCTGCCCCCGGTCGCGCCGGTCGCCGGCACGCGACCGGGCCGGCCGCGCGTGCCGCCCGGGAGTGGGAGACCTGGCGGTTCAGGCCGGAGAAGAGGCTGAGCCGCTGGTACCCCGCCGGGCGCTGGACCGTCGCGGTGACCGCCAGGGGGGCGGACGGCGGCACGGTCACCGAGTACGCCGGGTTCTGGCTGAGACGCGAGGCCAAGTTCAGCGCCGTCCAGGCGGTCAGGAAGGCGACGGGGGTGGAGGTCAGAGGGGTGCTCAACCGGGTCGACCCGCAGGGCTACCTGGACTACGCGCCCTTCCCCGGCCAGACCGTCGAGATCCTGCACCGGATGACGGAGCAGGAGGAGTGGACGGAGACGGCCGAGGCCACCACCGACCTGCAGGGCCATTTCCTCCAGACCGTGACGGGTCGCCGGGGAGGCGAGTGGCGGGCCCGGTTCGCGGGGACGGCGCACTACGCCCTCAGGCACAGCCGTGTCCACGAGGCCTCCCGCGAGTGACCCCCGATCATCGGCCGCTCCCGGGCCGGGGGCGCGCCGCCGGGTCCGGAGCGGCGCGTGCCTCGCCGCGCTCAGGCGCGTGCGTGCGTCGCCGGGCTCAGGCCAGCGCGTGCACCGCCGCGCCGAACAGGGCGGGCAGCCGCTGGGCCGCGGGGACGATCAGCCGCGCGGACGCCCGGTGCCGGCGAGTCTCCAGAAGAGCACCGGTGAGCAGCCGGTGGCGCCGCGACAGCCGCAGCCAGGCGCCCTCGTACGCCTGCGGAGCCCCGGCCCGCAGGCAGCCCACCAGGGCCTGCGCGGACAGCAGGGCGAGCGACACCCCCTCGCCGGTGAGCGCGTCGGTGTATCCGGCGGCGTCGCCGACCAGCAGCACCCGTCCGGCGACCCGGGCGCGCACCCGCTGGCGCAGCGGACCGGCGCCGCGCACCGGAGTCGCGGCCGGTCCCTCCAGCCGGGCCAGGAGGTCCGGGAAGTCCGCCAGGTGCTCCCGGTATCCCCGGCGCCGGGAGCTCAGCACGGCCACGCCGACCAGGTCGTCGCCCACCGGGGTCACGTACGCCTCGCCCTCCGCGGCCCAGTGGACCTCGACGAAGTCCGTCCACGGCGCCACCCGGTAGTGCCGCCGCAGGCCGTACCGGCGCGGGCGGCGGTCGGGCAGCTCCAGCCCGAGCAGGGC
>NZ_NGFP01000097.1 GCF_002149035.1 Streptosporangium minutum | reverse complement strand
GTGTTCTCCAGCACCGAAGGCGTCGCGGCGTCCTCCAACGCGATCCGGGTCAGCGTCTTGCCCCCGTCGAAGCCCATCGCGGCGATGGTCTCCGCGTCGTAGCCGGTGAAGCGGTCGTCGATCTCGAACGTCGATCCGGCCAGGCCGGTCCGGTTCATCGATCCGAACACCGACTTGCCGTCCAGCACCCCGAGCAGCAGCAGGTCCTCCAGGATGTCGGCGGTGCCCATCACCCCGGTCACCCCGGGGCGTTCAAGCGCCCGGCAGAGCCGGTCCAGGAGATCACCCCGATCGGCCATCGCCATCGGATCACCGCCGGCGCCGAGCGAGCCGCGCGCCGGATGGTCCGCAGCGATGATCATCACCCGGCCGTGCTCCCCCACCACGGACGGCGCCGGCACACGCTGCTTCGCCGCCTGGACAATCGCCTCGGGGTTGTGCACCCGCGTCTGCACAATCTCGGTCACCCTGGCAGCCACGGCAATCCTCCAAGGGGGATTTGTCAGGACATAGGTTTGTCCTGACAAAAATACCAATCGGTGATCTCGGAGTCAACGATCACGGTGCGGATCACAGCGGGAACCTGTGGCTGACCTGGGTGCCGGCGTGCACGACCATAAAACGGACGGAGTTTTCGCACGCACACTGTCCAACTGCGAACAGAGGGGCTTGATCTGCGGGTCGGTCAGGGTCCCGTTGACTGAACCCGCTCGGGCGGATCCTCGCCCACCAGACCGTCGATCGCCTCACGGAACAGGTCCGCGTGGCCGACGTGCCGGGCGTATTCGTCGTGGACGTCGACCAGGATACGGCGTACGTTGGGCGATCGGCCGTCCTCGGTGACGGTGAACCCGGCGGGCCGGTCGAGGCCGCCGTCGGCCAGCACCTTGGCCACCGCAGCCCGGGTGCGGGCGACGGCCTCGCGCCAACGGGTGTAGAGCTCGTCGGGCGTGTCGTCGGCGGCGGCTTCCCATTCCCAGCCGTGTTCGGCGGTGTCCCAGGGCGGCGTGGGCCGCTCCCCGAACAGGCGCCAGGCCGCCGTCTCCTCCTCCACCCGGGTCAGGTGCTTGATCAACCCGGCCAGGGTCATCGTGCTCGGCGGGTGCGGCCGGTTCAGGGCGGCGGCGTCCAGGCCGCCGGTCTTCCAGGCGAACGTGGCACGGGAGCGGTCGAGGGCGAACAGCAGCATCTCGACTTCGCCGGCGGTCAGGGACGGCTCGTTGATGACGGTGTCGTTGGTCACGGTCCGCATGTTAGGGCCGGTTCCGAACGTTTCCCTCCGGAACACTCACAACAACCGGGTCGCTCTGAGCCCCAGGTGGAGGGCCGGCCGGTCGTCACTCCTATGGGCACTCCCCCGGGCCGCCCGTGCGGCACTACCCGCGGCCCCGCTCCCCGCCGTCCGGGTGACGCAGTGGATCGAGTTCTGACGGATGCCCTCTACGACCTGGAGGACTACACCGCCGACCCGAGCCTCCGCGAGCCCGGCGACTTGTCAGACGGAGAGCTGACATCCCGGATCCGCGCGGCCCTCGACGAGCTGGGGCCGGCCGGCGGGCCGTGAACAGACCGGCCGTTCCACGGCGAGCACGCGGCCTCTGGAGATCGCCGGAGCGGCCCTGGTCGCAGCGGTGCGGGAGGCCCTGACCGAGCACCGGGGCGAACAGGCCCAGCGGAGACACATCCACAGGCCGCTCGTCCGAAAAGCCAGATTTACCCCTCATGGCGGCACCCCATTACACCCGAATGTTCAACCATTTAGTGAATTTGGGCAGCTTGCATATAAATATGTTCATCGATCGCTATACCAAGGCATCTTTTCGTGATTCCGCGGGTGTGAGGGGTCAGTGCGGGTAACGCCACCCCATCCTCAGAATCTGAGGTCGGGGACCCTTTGGAGGCATCGATGAGTGAGTTTCCTACCGGAGTAGGGGCACATTCGCAGCAGAACGATCAGGAGGGCAGGCCGGGGACGGGGCAACAGGCGAAAGCCGCGGCGGGAGAGGTCGCCGGCACCGCCAAGGACCAGGCACAGGCGGTAGCCGGGGAGGCGAGGCTCCAGACGCGCAGAGCGGTGGGACAGCTACGGGAACGCGTCGGTGAGCAGACCCAGCAGCAGAGCCGGCGCGCCGCTCAGGGAATCCGCCAGTGGGCCGACGAGCTCGCCTCGATGGGCGAGACCGCCAAACCCGACTCCCCGGTGAGCGGGGTGGTGCAACAGGTCGCCGACACGGGACGGCGGGCCGCCGACTACCTGGAGCAGCACGGTCTGTCCGGGGTGACGGAGGAGGTCCAGAACTTCGCCCGCCGCCGTCCCGGAGTTTTCCTGGCGGGAGCGGTGGCCGCAGGCTTCCTGGTGGGACGGATGGCGAAAGCCACCACGGGCGCGGGGCAGACCCCTTCCACCACGACGCCTCCCGCACCGGGGACGGCGGCCCCGCCGGCCGGCCTGTCCACACCGGCGGCCCCGGGTCAGCCGTCCACGCCGTACTCGCCCGCGACAGAGCCCCCTCCGCCCGGAGGCTGGGGAGGTGAGCCTCGGTGAGTTCTCCCGGCTCCGAACCTGTCGAGCCGTCGCTGGGACAGCTGGTCGGCGAGATCGGTGAAGATCTGTCCAAGCTGCTCCGCCAGGAGATGGAGCTTGCCAAGAGCGAGATGCGGACGGAGGCCTCCAAGGCCGGCAAGGCGGCCGGGATGCTCGGTGGAGCGGGAGTGGCCGGCCACATGGCCGCCCTGTTCGTGACCCTCGCCGTCATGTTCGGCCTGGGCAACCTCATCGACCTGGGCTGGGCCGCCCTCATCGTCGCCGTGATATGGGCGGTGATCGGCGCGGTGCTGTACGTGACCGGACGCAACAGGCTCCGCCTGGTCTCCCCCAAACCGGAACAGACCGTGGAAACGCTCAAGGAGGACGCGCAATGGGCTCGGGACCTGAAGAAATAAGAGACGAGATCGCCGTGACCAGAGCGGAGCTGGCCGCCGACGTGGACCGGCTGGCCGATCGCACCGTCCCGTCACGGATCATGCAGCGCCGGACCAACCGGATGCGCCAGAAGATCGATGCCGTGCGTGAGCGGGTGATGGGCACGCCGTCCCACGCCGCCCATCATGCGCGGCATCAGGTCGGCCAGGTCGCCGGCAGCGTCCGCGACACCGCCACGGGGGCGGCGGGCACCGTCCGCGACACCGCTTCGCAGGCGGCCGGCACCGTCCGCGACACCGCCGCGGAGACCGCGGACACCGTCAGGCACGGCGCGCAGCAGGCCGTTGGAGCGGTCCGGGAGGCGCCGGAGCAGGCGATGCGGAGCACGCAGGGCAACCCGCTGGCAGCCGGGCTGATCGCCTTCGGCGCGGGGCTTCTCGCGGCGACCCTCATCCCCGGGACCGAGACCGAGCAGCGGACCGCCGAGCAGGTCAAGGAGCAGGTCGGCGACATGGTCGAACCGGTCAAGGAGGCGGTGCGGGAATCAGCCCAGCAGCTGGGCAAGGAGGCCAAGGGCACCGCGCAGCAGGCCGCCCAGCAGGTCAAGGAGACCGCCACCGAGGCGGCCAGGACCACCGGGGAGCACGCCCGCGACCAGGCCCAGCAGGTGACCGACCCGAACCGCCCGGGCCCCGGCCGCTGAGGACCCCGCGCGCCGCTCCCACCCCGGWCCGGGGTGGGAGCGGCGGCGGTAGAGGATGTCCGGAATCCTCGGTCGCCGTGGAGAACGCCGCCGGAGGCGCGCTCTGGCCAGGTGCTCTACGCTCGAAGTCTGCGGCCAGTCGCTGCGGCCCCGGCTGCACCCTGGCGCCGGGCAGGCGCGGGTGATGCGCGTCAACCACACCTACGGGCGCGGCGGAGCGCCGGCCTACCTGGCCGCCTACGACGTCCACCACGCACGCGTGTTCGGCCGTTGCGAGAAGACCACCGGCATCGACCCGTTCATGGCATTGGTCCCCCAGGTCACGGCCGGAGAGTCCTGCGCCGGCGCCACCCGTGTGTACTGGATCGTCGGCAACGACTCCTCTCACCGCGGCAAGAGGTCCGTCGACCGGCTGACGGCGGCATTCCCGAACGCGATGCTGGTCCACACCCCGGTGCACGCATCCTGGCTCAACCAGATCGAGGTGTTCTTCTCCATCGTCCGGCGCAAGGTCGTCTCACCCAACGACTTCACCGACCTCGCCGAGGTCCGGGACCGGCTCCGAGCGTTCGAAGACCGCTACAACGCCGCGGCACAGCCGTTCCAGTGAAGGTTCACCACCTCCGACCTAGACGGTCTGCTGGCCCGGCTCGACCAACACGAGCAAGCCTCCACCGCCCTGGCAGCGTGATCAACCCCGAAGGACGTCCGGCGTCGACCACTAAGGCGCCGGCCGAAGTGGCCTTTGCACTGCCGACCGCTGCGCTCGTGCGGCGCGCATTCGACAGCCGACGGTGATCGCCGTTCTCCCTGGCTCGGTCACACCTACGCGGGTCGAGGCACAATCTCCTTCGAGGAGGGCGCGATGAGGCGATCGGGAACGCCGGGATCCCAATACTCGATGGTGACCGAGGTGAGCTCCCCAATACCCCGCCTGGTCCGGAACATGGACAGGTGCCTGCGGGTACGCCGCACATCGCCGTCTTCGGTCATCCAGATGTCGAGGGTGAAGCGATCGGTTCCCAGCCGATGGAGAGCATGGTGCAACTCTGCGAGCACGGGGTCTTTTTCGCTCTGCCGTGGTTTAACCACCAAGGTGTAACGGCGCAGCTCCTTTCCGCCCAGCGTCTCCACGGCGAAGGCCTTCAGCCGGGCAATGCTCCGGATCTCAGGTGTGTACTCCCACTTCCAAAGATCCTCCTCGACCCACTGCCACCTCTTGCCGGTCCGTTGCCGCTCCTCATCGGACAGCAGGTGGTAGAACTGCGGGCCGACCCGAAAGACGGTGACACACCCGTCCTCGGACTGCGCCTCGTAGGCTTCCAGGTCGTTTGCGATGTCCACCACCCCCTGAGCATGAGTCACGACATCGCGTCGATGACCGCCTACCACCCAGGTGTAGGAAACTCTGAACGTCGCGTCGTCCCTCCAGGCTGCCTCGATGTGGTCGAAAGGAACATCGATCGCTGTCTGGCTCCCCGGCAGCAACTGGCGCAATGTCGACATGCGCCGCAGCATACGGGCGCGGGTTGGAGATCCAACAGACCCACCGCCCGCTCCTGGACGGCCTGCACACGGCGCCGGGACGATGAAAGGCATGGGAAGTGCGATCGCAATCCAGTCGAACGTCGTGAGTGGGACGGTCTACTGCACTAAATAAGTGGTTCCAGGAAGTGGGCAGGGACCTCTTCGCCTTCGGGCTGTCACGCTGGCGGCCGCGAATCCCGCAGGCTGGCCTGGCTGGAGTCCTTCCGGCGGCCCACCCAGGCCGCCATGGCGGCGGTCTTCCGCGGATTCACGCCCGCCCAGCTGACCCAGCTGCGGCATCTTTGCCTGCGCCTCGTCGAGAACCAGCATCGACTCGACCAATACCTGAACCAGGTCGACGGCACGAACACCCAGCGGTGAACCGAACATCCACCGCCCGAAGAAACGACCGAAGGATCGAACCGCGATGACAACCGAGACCCAGACTCGGCAGGTCGTGCGGGGCTATCACAACGCCGGGTTCAGTGGGACGTGCCCGCAGCCGTCGCCCACTTCGCCGAGCCGTTCACCTTCCAAAGCCCGCTCATGAGCTCTGCGGACCCCGCCGGCCACCTGGCCGGGCTCCCCGGCTTCCTTCAGGCGGTCACCGGCGTCGACATGATCAGCGAACTGTACGGCGAGTCCGAGGCCACACTCGTCTACGACGTGCATACCGCCACGCCGGCTGGCACTCAGCGCACCGCCGAACACTTCCGCATCGACGGTGTCGGCATCACATCGATCATGCTGATCTTCGACGGAACACCATGGCAGGCGATGCGGGCAATGATGGGCCAAGCCCCGCCCGACACCGCTACGGCGAAGCCCTCACGCTGAAACGCCACCAGCTGGAACTCGGCAGCGAGGTCATCCCGTTCCCTCCGGCGCTGCAACGAGCACGCGACTCCGAGAAACAGCGGAAGACAGCCAGCGGACACGATGAACTGAGACACGCACCCCGGTGCCCGTTACCCTCGCCGTGCCCGTCGTGCTGAGCGCCTGCGAACGCCACCGGCTGAAGAAGACGGCCCACCGCCACAAGACCCCGCATCAGGCCCGGCAGCGGGCAACCATCCGTCCAGCGCAAGGTCGTCTCACCCAACGATTTCCCGGACCTGACCCAGGTCCGGGATCGGCTCCGAGTATTCGAAGACCGCTACAACGCCGTGGCACAGCCGCTCCAGTGGAGGTTCACCACCTCCGACCTAGACGGTCTGCTGGCCAGGCTCGACCGACACGCAGCCGACCGGCGCGAACCATCCTCGATCCCGTAGGCGGCATGATCAGCCCCCCGAAGGACTTCGAGACTCGACCACTAAGCCATCGTCTGGTCGTCCCGGTCCGCCAGGGCGGTGGTGAGCCGTGCCGCGAGCTTCGCGACCGCGGCGCGGAGTTCGGGTCCGCCTTCGACGCGGAAGGCGAAAGGCACGGTCGCCAGCCACTCCTGGGCGTACATGGCCGGGTTGTTGGTGCTGCCGGTGAGCACGCACCCCTCGCCCACCGGTTCCAGGCGCCCCATGGGCGGCCGGATCCACGGCGCCACCTCGGCCGGCGGGGCGTCGAACACCACGCGGGTGGCGAACGACCATCCAGTTCCCAGGTGCTCCTCCAGCGTCGCGACCGGGTCGAGGCCGTCGGGCGGCTCGAAGCCGTGACCAGTCTGCTGGGCGGCCAGGATCCGGTCGACGCGGTAGGTGCGGAGCGCGGCCGCGCGATGGGAGTGGCACAGGAGATACCAGCGTCCGTGGCGAACGACGACCGCCCAGGGGTCCACCTCGGCCTCCCACTCCTGGCCCGCGCCGCTCCGGTAGGTGACCAGCACGCGGCGCCGGATCGCGACGGCGGCGACGAGTGCGCTGATGGTCGCGGGATCGGGGCGGGTCGAGTGCCGGTCCGGCGCGGCCGCCGCATGCTCGCGCAGCGCTGCCGCCTGCCGTCCGACGCTCTCGGGCAGTGCCTGGATGACCTTGCCCAGCGCGGTGCCGACGAGGTCGTCGTCGGCCGGCTGTCCGTCGAGCACCGCCATGACCAGAACCAGCGCCTCTGCCTGCGTGAAGACGACCGGAGGCAGCCGTGTGCCGCGCTGTAGCCGGTAGCCGCCGTGCGGGCCGCGGGCCGAATCGACGGCGATGCCCGCTTCCCGGAGGATGCCGATGTATCGGCGCGCGGCGCGGTCGGTGACCTCCAGCCGCTCGGCGATTTCGGCGGCCGTCGTGCCGGGGCGGTTCTGGAGGATCTCCAGGGTCCGCAGGGCTCGTGCGGTGGGGCTGAGATCGCTCGGCACGCTCGGAGAATACAGGAAGTGAATCGTCCGGAATCGGCTCTACGGTTGGGAACCGCACCTCACGGAAGAAAGCGAACAGATCATGGACATCCTGCTCATCGGCGGTCTCTGGCTCGACGGATCCGCCTGGGACGAGGTCGCCGCCGCCCTCGGGCCGCTCGGCCACCGCCCCGTGCCGATCACACTCCCGGGCCAGGGCGACGGATCCACCTCCGCCACCCTCGACGACCAGGTGGCCGCGGTGCTCGCCGCGTTGGACGCCGCGCAGGACAAGGTCATGGTGGTGGGGCACTCCGCCGCCTGCACGCTGGCCTGGCTGGCCGCCGACGCCCGGCCGGAACGGGTGGCCAAGGTCGTCTTCGTCGGCGGCTTCCCCGCCACCGACGGCGGAACCTACGCCGACTTCTTCCCCATCGACGAGGGCGTCATGCCCTTCCCCGGCTGGGGCCCGTTCGAGGGACCCGACACCGCCGACCTCGACGAGGAGACCAGGCGGCGCATGGCCGCCGCCTGGGTCCCCGTCCCCGAGGGCGTGGCCAAGGCCGTGGTGTCGCTGACGGACGAGCGCCGATTCGACGTCCCGGTCGTGATCGTGTGCCCCGAGTTCACCCCCGCCCAGGCGCAGGAGTGGATCGACGCCGGTGACGTGCCCGAGCTCGCCAGGGTCAAGCACATCGACTTCGTCGACATCGACTCCGGCCACTGGCCCATGGTCACCCGGCCGACCGACCTCGCCCGGCTGCTCGCCGAGGCCTGACCGCGATGCCGTACACCATCCGCCCCCCTGGACGCCTCGACGTGGGACGGGTTCGCGGAGCTGGTCGAGCGCAACAACGGGATCTTCGGCGGGTGCTGGGGCATCGGCTACCACCCGGAGTGCGGCGAGCGGGGATCAGCCTCCGCGCGGTCGAGCAGGAGCGGGTCCTGACCGACCGCGCCCACGCCGCGCTCGTCCTCGCCGAGTACGGTGTCGCACAAGGCTGGTGCCAGTACGGCAGCGCGGAAGAACTGTCGAACATCAAGCACAGACGTGTCTACGGCAAGGGCGCGCCACCGCTGCCGGACCGGCGGATCACCTGCTTCTACGTCCGTCGACCGCGGGCAGGGCATCACGCGGGCGGCGCCGGAAGGCGCTCTGGTTCACCGGCACGCCCCAAGAAGCCCTGGACCTCTACATCACCATGACCGAATCCTGATCAGCGACGCACCAGCAGACGGGAACCGGCAGGTCATGTAGCCGTGGCGTCCTCGGGGGCGTCCCAGGCGACCGGCAGGGAGTGCACGCCGTACACGAACATGTTGTCGCGCAGCGGCACCTCCTCTGGACGGCAGTCCAGCCGCAGGTGCGGGAAGCGGCGGACCAGGGCGGGCAGGGCGACGGCCATCTCCGCGCGGGCGAGTTGCTGCCCCAGGCACTGGTGGACGCCGTGCCCGAAGGACAGGTGCGGGTTGCGCTCGCGGGCGAGGTCGAGGGCGGCCGGGTCGTCCCAGTGGGCGGGGTCCCGGTTGATCTGCGGCGTCGAGATCATCACCGTGCCGCCCTCCGGGATCAGCTCGCCGCCGACCCTCACGTCCTCGGTGGCGATGCGGAAGGGGCCCAGGTGGACGATCGAGAGGTAGCGCAGCAGTTCCTCGATGGCCTGGCCGGCCACCTCGGGGTCGCGGCGCAGCAGTTCGAGCTGTTCGGGGTGCTCCAGCAGGGCGAAGACGCCCAGACCGATCATGTTGGCCGTGGTCTCGTGCCCGGCGGTGAGCAGCAGGTTGGCGATGCCGACCACTTCGTCGTCGGTGAGCTCCCCAGCGTGGTCGCCGTGGATCAGCCCGGAGATCAGGCCGTCGTCGGGCCGGGCGCGCTTGGCGGCCACCAGCTCGTGCATGAACTGCCGCATCTCGTCGCGGACCCGCACCACCTCCTCCAGCGGCGTGTCCATGCGGATGAGGGTCGACGTGCGGCGCTGGAAGTCGGTGCGTGCCTCGTACGGGACGCCGAGCAGCTCGCAGATCACCAGGGACGGCACGGGCAGGGCGAAGGCGCCGACCAGATCCGCGGAGGTGCCCGCGGCCGCCATCGCGTCCAGGTGGGCATCGACGATCTCGGTGATGCGCGGGATGAGCGCACGCATCCGGCGCAGGGTGAACTGGCCGATGACCAGCTTGCGCAGGCGGGTGTGCTCCGGCGGGTCCATGGCCAGGAACTGCCCGGCTCTGGCGCGCGCGTCGAACAGCTTCTCGCGCATCTCCTCGGGCACCGAGACCAGGGCGTTGCGCCGGTTGAACCGGTCGGCGCTGAACCGGGGATCGGACAGCACGGCGCGGGCCTCGTCCAGGCCGGTGACCAGCCATATCTTTTCCCCGGTGGCCAGCCTCACCTGGCCGACCGGCGCCTTCCCGTGCTCCTCGGCCAGTGCCCGAGGCGGGTCGAACGGGCACTGCCGAGCCATCAGCTCGGGAGGCAGGGCCACCCGCATCGGGGCCTGATCAGGCGACGGGGGCTGCTCGACACTGGAGACCTCGGCTGTGGAACGGGTCATCGGCGCTCCTGTGGCGGATCACTGTGAATGGTGCGTCCTTGTCCGTCCATACCCGGACTCGCGCACCATGCAACTTTGAGCTTTCCTGTTTGTCGAGGCCGCTGTCAGCCGGTCGGCGGGAGATCTTCTGTGTTGACAGGCGGCTACCGGATGGCTGTAATAGTCCGCGTGTCGCGTGCCACCGGCCGAGAGCAGTGGGCAGGCCGGTGATCGGGCGGCACCATTCACTGAGGGACGATGCCATGAGTTCATACTCCGCGCCCTGCGTCTGACGTAGTCGCCTCCGCACGTCGTCCCCTGTCCTCCGCGGTTGCCCGGCACCGCCGTGTGACGTCGGTGCATCATGCCGCCCCGGCCGTCGCCGCGTCCCGGCGACCGTCCACGGCTCCGTGTGCTCGACCGGCGCCCATCTCCAGGCGGGTTCACGTGCGGTCATCGCGCGCTGCGCGCATCACCGTCATCCACCATCGCCATACCCTTTTTGGAGACCAGACACCGTATGTCCACATCCTTCAACGAGCCGATCATCGAGGAGTTCCGAGCCAACGGGGGAAAGGTCGGCGGCCCCTTCGAGGGCGGCGACCTCCTGCTGCTGACCACCACCGGCGCGAAGTCGGGGCACGAGCACACCGTTCCCCTCGGCTACGTCCGCGACGGCGACCTGCTGCTGATCGTCGCGTCCGCCGGCGGCGCGCCCCGTCACCCCGCCTGGTACCACAACCTGCTCGCCCATCCCATGGTGCGGGTGGAGGTCGGCACCGAGATGTTCGCGGCGATCGCGGTGCCCGCCGAGGGCGCACGGCGCGAGCGGCTGTTCGAGCACGTGGTGCGCACGGCGCCCGGCTACGCCGACTACCAGACCCGCACCGCCCGGCCCCTGCCGGTCGTGGTGCTGGAGCGCTCCGAACCCGAGGCGGGGCAGGACGGCCGCGAGGTCACCAACCTCGCCGAAAAGCTCCTGGAGATCCACACCTGGCTGCGCTCGCAGCTGCGGCACGTGCGCGCCGAGGCCGACGCCCACTTCGCCGCGCGGGCCGCCCACCAGGGGCCCGGCGAACCGCCCGCGCCGGGCCTGGGACTGCAACTGCGGCAGCACTGCCTGGCGTTCTGCGAGTCCCTGGAGTTCCACCACACCGGCGAGGACGCGCACATCTTCCCCGCCCTGGCGAGCTGGCACCCCCACCTGCGCGACACCCTCGACCGGCTCCGCGACGAGCACCGGACGGTCTCTCGCATCCAGGGCGAACTGCTCGCCCTGCTGGCCGACGTCGGCACCGCCGATCCCCGGCGTTTCCGCACCGAGCTGGACCGGATGTCGGAGGAGCTGACGGCGCACCTCGACTACGAGGAGGAGTCGCTTCTCCCCGTCCTGGCCGAGATCCCGTTCCCCCCGGCGCCGCCGGTGGCCGACGCGGCCGAAAGCACCGCCACCTGACCGGGCGGCCGCGGCCGCGCCGCCTCACGGTGCGGCCGTGACGGGCCGGTGAACACCGCCCGATCGGCCACCGGATCTTCTCCGCCGGGACCGGCGGGCGGTACGGCGTCCACCGGGAAATCATTTCGGTGGACGCCCCGGTACCGGACCGGTCAGCTCTTACGCGTCCGGTAGGCGCGTTGCCTGCAGGCCCGGGAGCAGTAGTCCCGCGGCCGGCCCGTGGCGGCGGCTTCAACGGTCTTGCCGCACACCGCACATCGAGTTTCATCACGCGTTTCATCACGTGTTCCGTCACGGACTAGCGCTTCTACCCCGTCAAGCACCCGCTGCAGGCCGAACTCGAACGGGTCCAGCGGCGTGTCGTATCCCCCCTCCCGGTAGATGCGGCTCAGCGTCGGATACCGGTCGAGGTGCTGGAAGAGCGAGTCGCGGGCCCCCCACCACTCCTCCTCGCTGACACCGGTGCGCCGCTCGGCCCGGGCGGTCTCCAGCACCTGACGGGCGGCACTCTCGACGAACCCGCCGACGAGGGTCACCACCGCCACCACCTCCGCGGGCGGCAGCCCGGCCCGCGCCGCCGCGCCCAGCGCCCGCTCGAAGCCCGCCACCGCGTTCGGCCCGGGCACCCGCCGGGTCCCTGACGGCTCGGCCAGCCAGGGGTGCCGCCGGTAGAGCGCCAGCCCGTCCCGCGCCCACGCCTCCAGCTCCGCCCGCCAGCCCGGCCGCCGATCGGCGCCGGCGGCCGGCTCCTCGCCCGCCACCTCGTCGCGCATGAGGTCGACCAGCTCCGCCTTGCCCGGAACGTGACGGTAGAGCGACATGGTGGTGAAGCCGAGCCGCTCGGCCACCCGCCGCATGGACACCGCCGCCAGGCCCTCGGCGTCGGCCAGCTCGATCGCGGCACGCACGATCCGCTCCAGGCTGAGACCGCGCCTGGATCTCGCCCCCCACAGCAGTTCGGTGCTGCGCTCCGGATCCACCATCCTGACCCCCTCTATGTATATGCTGTATACCAGATGTATACGCCATACACGTGAGAGGCCACCTCCGTGTTCTTCGTCGATCCCTCAGGTGACGACTCCGGTCCAGGTACGGCCGAGCGGCCGTTCGCCACGCTGGACCGGGCCCGCGCGGCGGCGCCGGGCGCCGCCGGGCCGCCGGCCCGGCCTGCCGGGGCGGCGGTTTCTTCCGGCTGCGCGTCCGCGTCGCCGCACCTCCTCCGGGTGACCGCGGGAGATACGGCGGATCGCCGGTCAGGCGGTCCAGTCGGGGCGGCGGCCGAGGTAGCGGAGCAGCGCGGTGACGTCGTCGTCCCCGTCTTCGGCTCCGAGCGCCGGCGCGTAGGCGCCGTACGCCCTGAGCGGCTCGACGATGGCGGCGGCGACGGGCATCAGCTGCCGGGCGAGCTCCGGGGTGAGCGGCGAGGACTGACCGGTGGCGACGGCGATGTCCCAGGCGTGGACCGCGGCGTCGAGGGCGCAGGCACCGACCCCGACCGAGGCGGTCAGCTTGCCCGGCGGCACCGGGACCGCGACCTCCTGGACGTCCTTGCCGACGGTCGCCCAGGCGTCGGCGGAGGCCTTCATCGCCTCCTCCGCCACCGCCGAGGGGGAGGCGCTCAGCGTGCCGGAGGGCGCGAACGGGTCCTCGGACGGCCCCGGTCCTCCCGTGATGAAGGCGGCGAAGCCGAGCTGGTCGCCCGCGGCGTGCTGGAGCACCTGGGTCACGGTCCACGCCGTACAGGGGGTGGGCCGGCCCCAGTCACCGGCGGCCACGCCGCGGACAGCCGTGCGCAGCGCCTCGTGCGCGTCGTTCAGCACGGTCCACTCGGTCGCGGTGTTGTCGTTCATTGTTCCCCATCTCTCCGCTCGGCCCGACCCGTCACCTTTCGGGGGCGGGTCGTCATGCCTCCATCATAGCAGAACAGAATCATCTATTCCGTTATTTTCCGGCCGGACTCCGTCCCGCGGGTGCTGCAGTCAGTACTGTCTTCCTGACCGCTCACGTTCGGCGTCTTCGCCGCCTCGGCGCGGAACCGCGTGACCTCACGGCCTCGGGTGTCGACCTGGATGCGCCGCGTGGCCGCCGACTCCTCCGCCACGCTCGCCATGTCCGGTCGACAGATCCAGGGGCGGGTCCGGCCGGCAGTGTCCTGGTGGTCATGCCGAGCTCGCCCGCCCGGCCCGATTCCTGGACGGGCGAGTCCGGAGCCTTTCGAGCGGGATGGTCCACCGCTGGGTCACAGGTCGGTCGGGAAGCCGCGCATCGTGGACGCATCGCGGTTCTATCAATCGGGGCTCGCAGGATCGGTGTCACAAGAAAGCACCAGCTAGGGAGTGTCCCCCATGTCCGTCACCACCGTCGTCACCGTCCTGGCCGCCCTCTGGGTGGGTTTCTCCGCCTTCTCCCTCCTTCGCCGCGCCGAGTGGGTCGTGAAGCCGCTGATGGACTACGGCGTCCCCCGCTCGTGGTGGACCTGGCTCGGCGCAGTCAAGGCCGTAGGGGCCGCGGGCCTGCTGGTCGGCCTGTTCGTGCCGATCGTCGGCGTCCTGGCCGGGATCGGCCTGGTGCTGTACTTCGCCGGAGCCGTCGTCACCGTGCTGCGGGCGCGCTCGTACTCGACCGTCGTCTTCCCCCTGCTGTACATGGGCCCGGTGATCGCCGCCCTGGTGCTGGGCATCGCCTGACAGCAGCGTCGAAGGAGTCGCCGTCCGGGTCGCTCAGCGCGTACCGGCGACGGCCGCCGCGATCCGGCGCGACCAGCACCTCGATCACCCGGTCACTGATCGCCCATGACCACTGACCGGAGATGATCGTACTCACTCGTCTAGCAGTCGCAGCACGAGCAGCCTTCGCAGCACGAGCAGCAGCCCGAACAGCCGTCGCAGCACGAGCCGCAGGCGTCGCAGCCGCCGGGGTCGCACCGCTCGCCGCACGACTTGTAGCGGTCCTCGTCCCACGGGGGGCGGTACAGACCGCAGGTGCAGCAGGCCATCGCGACGCACATCAACGACAGCAGGCCACCCGGATCCGGTTTGAGCCGGGGGTCGTCCGGAGGCGCCTGCGGGTTCTTCTTCTTGCTCCCGGCCTCCGTCCCGGCCTCGCCGAAGACACGGGTGACGGAGTGCCCGACCTCCTTGACCAGCAGTGCCCTGACCAGCCTCCGCCTTTCCAGATCGAGCTCGGCCACCGTCAGCTCCAGGCCGAGGAGTGCGTCCTCGCAGTGCCGCCGGGCGGTTTCCAGGTCGGCGCCGGAGGCGATCAGCGGGTTGTAGGAGCCGGCGGCGCGGTCCCGCGCCAGATCCTCCACCGCGTCGAGCAGGTGGGCCAGACGGCCGAAGTAACGTCCCGCCTCCTCCAGCGGATCCCGGTTGCGCGGCTTGCCCGCGAGCAGGGCCGTGTGGCCGAAGGCTGCGGCGACCGCGGCCTCGGTGGGAGCGGTGAGCTCCAGCAGGCTCAGGCCCGGAGTGTTCTCCAGCCTGGCCTGATCCTCGACCGCCCTGGTCAGGGGGTCCGGGGCGAAGCCGAGGGCGGCGGCCGTACGCAGTCCCGCGACCGACCAGCGGGCGGCGACCCGCTCGGCGGCGGCGGCCACCGGCTTCCGCGCGTAGGCGCCGTCCCCGTCCGCGACATGGTCCTTGATCTTGCCCGCGGCCAGGATCAGGGAGACCGACGCCGCCAGCCGCACTCCCTCGGCCTCGACGACGTCGGCGCCCTTGAACCCGCGCAGAGCGCACATCCCCGCCCGGCGCTGCGGGGAGGAGGCGACCGTCTGCGCTTCGGTGAGCACCGAGACGAGCAGGCCGTCGTAGTTGGTCACCAACCGGGAGGCGTGACCGTGTTCATCCCGGAGCGCCAGGCAGAGACCGCACAGGTGCGCCATCCACTCCTTGAAAAGCCCGCTGCACATCCCATGGCGACACGGACGGACGATCCCAAACATATAACCCCTTCAGTGCGAATGGGGTACAGCCTGCCAGGCGCGAGTTGCGCGTCGCTTGCAGACGGCCGCACCCGCCCGCCGCCGATCCGGATCGGGCGGAGAACGGTCCAGGGCGGGTTGGAGGCCCGTGTTACCTAAAGGTAAGGTAAGCCTTCCCTAAAATTACGGAGGGTTCGATGCGGTGGACAGGGCTTGCCGTCTCATGTGCGGTCCTGGCGGTGGCGGCCGTGCTCAGCATCGCGATCGGCGCCCAGACGATCCCGCTCGGAGAGCTCTGGCGGGAACTGTGGCACCCCGCGGGCGGGGAGACCGCCGCGATCATCCACGACCTGCGGATCCCGCGGACACTGCTCGGTGTCTGCGTCGGCGCCGCGCTCGGCCTGGCCGGAGCGCTCATGCAGGCACTCACCCGCAACCCGCTCGCCGATCCCGGCCTGCTCGGCGTCAACTCCGGCGCCTCACTGGCCGTGGTCTGCTCCATCCTGTTCTTCGGCGTCACCGACGTGCGGACCTGGGTGTGGTTCTCGCTGGTGGGCGCCGCCCTGGCCACGGTCGCCGTCTACGCGCTCGGCGCCACGGGGCGCGGCGCCGCGAACCCGGCGCGGCTGGTGCTCGCCGGAACGGCCGTCAGCGCCGCGCTGATCGCGGTCATCAACGGGGTGCTCACCCTGGACTCCGGGGTATTCGACCAGTGGCGTTTCTGGGACGTGGGCGCGCTCGCCGGAAGGGACGCGGACGTCGTCCGGCAGATCGCGCCGTTCGTCGCGGTGGGCGCCGTGCTCGCCCTCACCCTCGGGCGCGGCCTCAACGCCGTCGCCCTGGGCGAGCAGACCGGCCAGGGGCTGGGGGTGAGCCTGGCCCGCGTCCGGCTCACCGGAGCCACCGCGATCATGTTGCTCTGCGGCGCCGCCACCGCCGCCGCCGGGCCGATCGGCTTCATCGGGCTCATGGCCCCGCACGCCGTCCGCGCCTTCACCGGGCCCGACCATCGCTGGGTGCTGGTCTACTCGGCCGTGCTGGCCCCGGCGCTGCTTCTCACCGCGGACGTCGTGGGCCGGGTCGTCGTACGGCCGGGCGAGCTGGAGAGCGGCATCGTCACCGCGTTCATCGGCGCCCCGGTGTTCATCTATCTCCTCCGCCGGCGGAAGGTCGCCCGTACATGAGTGCCCACCGCACCCTCAGCACCCCGTCCCGGCGGATCTCGCTGCGGGTCCACCTCCGGTCGGCCGCGGTCGTCGCGGTCCTGCTCGCCGCCGCCCTCGCGGTCGGGCTGGCCGCCATGGGCACCGGTTCGGCGATCTCCGTCGGGGACGTCGTCGGCACCCTGCTCGGACAGGGCGACGCCACGAGCGAGATGGTGGTCTACGAGCTGCGCGCCCCGCGCGTGCTGCTCGCCCTCCTGGTCGGGGCGGCTCTCGGCGTCGGCGGCGCCGTCGTGCAGAGCCTGACCCGCAACCCGCTCGGCAGCCCGGACGTCATCGGGGTGAACGCGGGCGCCGCCGCGGGCGCCGTCCTGATGATCCTCGTCGTCGGGACCACCGACGCGCCGACGCTCGCCGCCGGCGCGCTGGCCTGCGGCCTGGCCGCGGCCCTGGGGGTGTACGCGCTGTCCTTCAGGCGCGGGGTACAGGGCACCCGGCTGGTGCTCGTCGGCATCGGCGTCACCGCCATGCTCCACTCGCTCATCGCCTACCTGCTGACCAGGGCCGACCTGTACGAATCGCAGGGGGCGAAGGTGTGGCTCATCGGCAGCCTGGCGGGGACCGGCTGGGAGCGGGTCTGGCCGGTGGCCGCGGCGATGCTCGTCCTGCTGCCCGCGGCGGTGGCGCTGAGCCGGTCGCTGGGCCCCATGGAGATGGGGGACGACACGGCCGCCGCGCTCGGCCTCCGGGTGGAGCGGCGCCGCCTCGCGCTGCTGGTCGTCGCCGTGCTGCTGTCGGGCGTGGCGGTCTCCGCCGCCGGTCCCATCACCTTCGTCGCGCTCGCCGCCCCGCAGCTCGCCCGGCGGCTGACCAGGGCGCCCGGCGCGGGCGTCGCCGCGGGGGCGGTGACCGGAGCCCTGCTGCTGGGAGCCGCCGATCTGCTGGCCCAGCGGTTGCCGACCCCCGGTCAGCTTCCCGTGGGCGTGCTGACCGGGGGACTCGGCGGTCTCTACCTCGCCTGGCTGCTCCACCGCGAGTGGCGGTCCGGACGTTCCTGACCTCCGCCCCCGAAGGCGGCGATCAGGCCGTCGGCGAGTGAGCCGCGCCAGCAGGCGCCGTCGTGGCCGCCCTCGTACTCGCGGTAGGTCAGGTCGCAGCCCTTCGCACGGAGCACGTCGCGCAGCCGCCGGGTCGGGCCCAGCAGCGCCCACTCCTGGGTGCCGACCTCGACGTAACAGCGCGCGGGGACCCGGCCGGCGGCGGCCAGCTCGCCGGTCAGCCACTCCCGGCCGGAGCCGGCGGGCCTGGCGGGCCCGCTGGGCCCGCTGGGCTCGTTCGGCTCGTCCGGCTCGTCCGGCCCGCCAGGCTCGGCGGGCTCGTTGGGCCACCAGAAGGATCCGGACTGCGAGACGGCCGCCCCGAACCGGTCCGGCCGGCGGTACGCGGCGTGGAGCGCGGCCAGCCCGCCGAGACTCTGGCCCGCGACGACGGTACGGGACGCCGGATGCTCCCCGATGGGCAGCTCGTCCGCCAGAAAGGACAGGAAGCGGTCGTCGCACGTCAGGTCGCGGGCCCTGTCACCGGGCGTGCCCGACTCAGGCAGCAGGGCGGTCAGCGGCGGTACGGCTCCCGCCTCGACGAGATTGCCGAGAATGACGGGCAGGTCCTCCGTCCAGTCCTGGCCGTCCAGCAGGACGAGGGTTCCCCGGGGCCGCAGTTCCGGCTCGTACCGCCACACTGTCCGCCCGGCGATCGTGTGACGGCTCAGCTCGCCTCGCGAGGGCCCGGGCGCGAGCCACCGCTGCGGGGGCGCGTCCGGTAGCTCCACGACCGAGTGCCCGCGCCAGGTCCGCGGGTTGAGCGGGTCGGCGACGGCCTGGGCGAGCCCCAGGCACCAGCGCTCGACCGCCGCGCGCGACGCCGGGGACCCGGCGGCGAGCATGGCGTCCCGCCGCCGCGCCGCCTCGTCGCCGATCGGCCCGGGGGCCGTACGGCCGCGCGGCGCCAGCCGGTAGGAGGCTCGCCAGCCTGAGCCGACCCGGTAGGTGCGGTGCCAGACATCGGTGCCGCCGAGCCGTTCCATCAGGCTCTCGTCCAGCACGCTGGGGTCGGTGAGCTTGTTGGCCATGACGAGCACGTCGTGCGCGTCCCCGCGCCACAGGAACGTCACGGCGCGGTGGCCCGGGTCGCCGGGGATCTCCTCGACCAGGGGTGTTCCCCGTGAGGCCGCCTCCTCCCAGAAAGCGCCGAGCGCTTCCGGCCGCCCCGCCCTCAGCTCGGCGGCCAGCGCCTGGACGCGTGGGCCTGGAACGATCTCGGGCGGGGCGGGACGCGGGAACTGCGGCGGGATGGTGCGCATCAGCCGGCGAACTGCTGCTCGAGGCGGTCGATGATGTTGGACGCGCTGTAGTAGTCGATCCGGAACGCGTCGAGGCCGAGGTCGTGGACCCGCTTGTCACGGACGGCGGCCAGGTCCTTCCAGAGCGGCTTGGCCTGGGTGGCGGCGATCTGCTCGGGGCTGTGACCGGCGAAGAAGATCGAGCTGTCCCCGAACGCCCTGACGACGTTCTCCTGTGCGAGGTTGACGATGTCCTTGCGGCCGCCGCCTTCCTTGGTGGACTCGGCGGCGAGGGAGGCCTCGACCGGGTGGATCGTGAAGCCGAGCGAGGCGAGCAGCCCGCCCTGGGCGGACTCGGCGGTGAACACCGGGATGTCGGTGTTGTTGTCGCGGAACACCACGACCTCCTGCTCGGGCGTCTTGATCTTGCCCTTCACCTCGGCCACGCGCCGGTCGTAGGCGGCGAGGACCTTCTCGGCGTTCTCCTCCAGGCCGAGCGCGCCGCCCAGTTTGGTCATGAGCTCCTGCCAGGTCAGGTTGTCGTGCCGGAACAGTACGGTCGGCGCGATGCCCTTGAGCCGCTCGTACACCTTCGCCGTGCTGTCCGCGCCGGAGGCGGAGCCGATGATGAGGTCGGGCCTGGCCGCGATGACCTTCTCGATGTCCGCCTCGAAGCCCTGGTAGACCACCTGGACGCCCCGCTGCGCGGCGACGTCCGCCCACTGCTTGAAGAACCCGTTGCCGTCGGTGAACGGTCCGGGCGCCGTGGCCTGCGAGGCCACCACGGGCGCGTCCAGTGCCAGCAGGTGACCGGTCATGGACACGCTCACCGAGACGATCCGCTTGGCCTCGAGGGGGATCTCCGCCGTGCCGAGCTCGTGCTGGACGCTCCGCGTCTCGCTTTTCGCCCCGGCGGCTTCCGCCTTCTCGGCGGTGCCCGCGCCGGAGGCGCAGGCGGCCGGTCCCAGCACGGCCATGAGCGCGACCGCGGTGATCGCCCAGCGACGGCGGATCGGGGATCTCATATCTCACTCCACAAGTTAGGCAAGTAAAACCTAAGTAATATTAGGGCAGCCTTACCTAATGTGATGTCGAGGGGCGATACGAGATCAGGAGACGGAGGGCCTCCATGCCGGCGTTCCGGACGCCACGACCAGCGGGCAGGCGGCGTGATGCAGCAGCGCGTGGCTGACCGAGCCGAGCAGCAGTCCGGCGAGGCCGCCTCGTCCGCGTGACCCCACGACCAGCAGGTCGGCCTGTCGCGAGGCGCTTTTCAGGACCTCCACCGGGTGTCCGTGCTCCACCTGCTCGGTGACCTTGACGTCCGGATGGCGCCCGGCCCAGCCCGCCAGCACCTCGGCCAGCAGGCGCCGCTCCCCCTCGGCCCTCTCCTCGGCGGCCGTCCGGGCGAACGGGCCGCCCCCGACGACGGGCCGGCTCCACGCGTGAACCGCCCGCAGAGCGGCGCCGCGCAGGGACGCCTCGGCGAAGGCGAATCCGACGGCGGCCATACCGGCCGGAGAGCCGTCGACGCCGACGACCACCTCGCCGCGCGGCTGTGCGGGCACCGTCCGCACGACGGCGACCGGGCAGGAGGCATGGCCGGCCACGCCCAGCGCGACCGACCCCAGCAGCATGCCGGAGAACCCGCCCAGCCCGTGACTGCCGACCACCAGGAGGTCGGCGTCCTTCGCCTCCTCGATCAGGACGAGCCGGGGGTCACCCGGGAGCAACTGCGACTCCACCCTGACACGGCCGTCCTCTTCCCGTGCCCGCTCCACCCCCTCCGTCAGCATGGAGGCGGCCCCGTCGCGCATCCACCGGCCCACGTCGGCGTACGGCGCGTCCTCGGACATCTCCAGCGGCCAGGCCGGCATGACGTGCACGAGGCGCAGCCCGGCGTCGCGGAGCGCGGCCTCCTGTACCGCCCAGCTCACGGCCTCAAGCGCGGCGGGTGAACCATCGACTCCCACCAGGATCATGACGTTCCTCCTCCCGTGGCTTCAGCACATCCCATGGTTTCAGCACGTCGCGGGACGGCAGGGAGGCGGCCCCGGCGAACGTCCTCTCATGGACACCGCGGGGAGAGAAAAGCCGCCGACCGCCGGGAGAGGAGAAAAGGACTTTCGGCCCTGCCCTAAGGCATGAGCGCTCCACGATGCTGTACGGATGAAATGTGATTCGGCCGGTCTGCAGGTGCTCTCCCGAGAGGAGTGCATGCATCTGCTGGCCACGTCCCCCATCGGGCGGATCGTCTTCACCGACCGCGCTCTCCCCGCCGTTCAGCCGGTCAACTTCCACCTCCGCGGTGAGGACATCGTCATCCGCACGACGACGGGTTCCAAGCTCGCCGCCGCGACCCGCCGGACCGTCGTGGCCTTCGAGGCCGACGACTTCGATCCGGACACACGCACCGGGTGGTCGGTGACCGTCGTGGGGCACGCGCGGGCCGTGGACGACCCGGCGGAGATCGCCGGCCTGGCCGCGTTGCCGTTGCTGCCGTGGGCGCCGGGGGCCCGGGACCACTTCATCGTCATCGTGGCCGAACAGGTGTCCGGCCGCCGGGTCCATCCCGGCTGACCTGGCCTCCAGGGCGAGCCGGCCCGTCAGGTCGACGTCGCGCCGCGGCACGCCCGCGCAGCCGGCCGCTATTCCGGTCCGGGCCTTTGGACGGATTCGATAGGACTAAAGACTCTGATGCGGGCATATCTCGTCACACAAAGCTGGGAGCGCCTTAGCAAGTGACTCACGCAACGTCTGTCCCTGGAGGGATCGGCCCGATGACCACCGTCCGACAGCCCGTACGCGAAGTGACCAGGGGCGGCAGGACGGCCGCACTGGTGCTCGCGACGACCGCCTTCGCGGTGAACTTCTGGGCCTGGGCCCTGCTCAGCCCGCTCGGCCCCACCTACAAGGACCTCCTGGGGCTGAGTCCGCTTGAGGTGTCGGTCCTGGTGGCCGTACCGGTCATCGTCGGGTCGCTGGGGCGGATCGTGCTCGGCGGCCTGACCGACCGCTACGGCGGGCGGTCGGTGTTCGCGGTGGCGAGCCTGCTCGGCGTGGTCCCCGTGGTGTTCCTCGCCTTCGCCGAGAGCTACCCGACCCTGCTGGTCGGCGGACTGCTGCTGGGCATGACCGGGGCGACCTTCGCCATCGGCGTGCCGTACGTGAACGGATGGTTCCCGCCGGAGCGCCGCGGCCTGGCGCTGGGCGTCTTCGGCATGGGCAACGTCGGCACCGCGGTCTCCGGCTTCGCCACCCCCTGGCTGGCGGTCGAGTTCGGGCACAGGATCCCGTTCTTCGTGGTCGCCGCCGCCCTGGTCCTCGTCGGTCTGGCCTTCCTGACCGTGGGCCGCGACGCCCCGGGGACCCAGGCGGCCACCGAGCCGTTCCTCACCCGCTTCCTCGCCGCGGCGCGGTTGCGGATCACCCGGGAACTGGCGGCGATGTACGCCCTGACCTTCGGCGGGTTCGTCGCCTTCGGCGTCTACCTGCCGCTGTATCTCAAGGCCGCCTACGGGCTGACCACCGCCGACGCGGCGGCCCGGGCCGCGGGGTTCGTGCTGCTGGCCACGCTGACCCGTCCCGTCGGCGGCTGGCTGGCCGACCGGGTGGGGGGCCGGCCGGTGCTGGGCTGGGCGCTGGCGGCCGTGTCCGTGTGCGCGATCATCGTGGCCTTCGCTCCGGCGATGCCGCTGGCGACGGTCGGTTTCCTGACCATGGCCGCCGCGCTGGGTCTGGGCAACGGCGCGGTTTTCGCCTTGCTGGGGCGGGCGGTGCCCGCCCGGATGGTGGGCAGCGCGACCGGGGTGGTCGGCGCGGCCGGTGGTCTCGGCGGGTTCCTGCCGCCGATCCTGATGGGACTGATCTACCAGGCCACCGGCTCCTACGCCATCGGGCTGATGCTGCTGGCGGTGGTCGCCTCGGCCGCCTTCGTCTACTGCTGGTTCGTCCTGCGGGCAGGCGAGCGGTCTTGACGCCGGCGGGGAACAGTCCGATCCATGAAAACAATAAGAGGGGTACACATATGGCTGGCATGGATGGGCCGATCGACGACGCTCTGCTCCGGCTGGGCCGCCACCTTCGTCCCGGTGAGGTCTCCGCGGATCTGCGGACGCTGCACCAGATCGGTGGACGTCAGGGGGACGCCTTCTACCGGGACCGCTGGAGCCACGACAAGGTGGTCCGTTCGACGCACGGGGTGAACTGCACCGGTTCGTGCTCGTGGAAGGTCTACGTCAAGGACGGGATCATCACCTGGGAGTCCCAGCAGACCGACTATCCCAGCGTGGGCCCGGACCGTCCCGAGTACGAACCGCGCGGCTGCCCCCGGGGCGCGGCCTTCTCCTGGTACACCTACTCCCCCACCCGGGTCCGCTACCCCTACGCGCGCGGGGTGCTGGTGGAGATGTACCGGGAGGCCAAGGCGCGGCTGGGCGACCCGGTGGCGGCGTGGGCCGACGTCACCTCCGACCCCGAGCGCCGCCGCCGCTACCAGTCGGCGCGCGGCAAGGGCGGGCTGGTCCGCATCAGCTGGGACGAGGCCACCGAGATGATCGCGGCCGCGCACGTGCACACCATCGAGGCCCACGGCCCCGACCGGGTCGCCGGGTTCTCCCCCATCCCGGCCATGTCGATGGTCTCCCACGCCTCGGGCGCCCGGTTCGTGTCGCTGATCGGCGGGACCATGCTGTCGTTCTACGACTGGTACGCCGACCTGCCCGTCGCCTCCCCGCAGGTCTTCGGCGACCAGACCGACGTGCCGGAGTCGGCCGACTGGTGGGACGCCGCCTACCTGATGCTGTGGGGCTCCAACGTCCCGGTCACCCGCACCCCGGACGCGCACTACATGACCGAGGCCCGCTACCGGGGGCAGAAGGTCGTCGTGGTCTCGCCCGACTACAGCGACGCGACCAAGTTCGCCGACGAGTGGCTCGCCCCGCATCCGGGCACCGACGGCGCGCTGGCCATGGCGATGGGCCACGTGATCCTCAAGGAGTTCTTCGTCGACCGGCAGGTGCCGTACTTCACCGACTACGTCAAGCGCCACAGCGACCTGCCGTTCCTGGTGACGCTGGACGAGCGCGACGGCGTCCACGTGCCCGCCAAGTTCCTCACCGCGGCCGACCTCGGGGAGGACGGGACGGAGGCGGCCTTCAAGACGGTGCTGGTCGACCGGGTGACCGGTGAGCCGGCCGTGCCCAACGGCTCGCTCGGCTTCCGCTACTCCGCCGAGGGCGAGGGCCGCTGGAACCTGGACCTCGGCGAGGTGGACCCGCTCCTCACCCTCGACGGGACCGGCGATGCGGAGAGCGTGACGGTCGCGCTGCCCAGGTTCGACCAGCCGGAGGGCGACGGGGTGCTGCGGCGTGACGTTCCCGCCCGCCGGATCGCGGGCCGCCTCGTCACGACGGTCTTCGACCTCATGCTGGCCCAGTACGGCGTCAGCCGTACCGGGACGCCGGGGGCGCAGTCGAGCTCCTACGAGGACGCGACCGCGCCGTACACCCCGGCCTGGCAGGAGGCGATCACCGGCGTGCCGGCGGCGAAGGCGGTGAAGATCGCCCGCGAGTTCGCCCGGACCGCCGAGGAGTCCGGCGGCCGCTCCATGATCATCATGGGGGCGGGGACCAACCACTGGTTCCACTCCGACACGATCTACCGCTGCTTCCTGGCGCTGACCACGCTGACCGGCTGCCAGGGCGTCAACGGCGGCGGCTGGGCGCACTACGTCGGCCAGGAGAAGTGCCGGCCGATCACCGGATGGGCGCAGATGGCGTTCGGGCTGGACTGGGTGCGCCCGCCCCGGCAGATGATCGGCACCGCCTACTGGTACCTCCACACCGACCAGTGGCGCTATGACACCTACAGCGCCGACACCGTCTCCTCCCCGCTCGGCGGCGGCGCGTTCACCGGGAAGTCGACCGCGGACCTGCTGTCGCAGTCGGCCCGGATGGGCTGGATGCCGTCCTACCCGACGTTCGACCGCAACTCCCTCGACCTGGCCGGGGAGGCGGCCGCGGCGGGCCAGGAGACCGGGGCCTACGTCGCGGAACAGGCCGGCTCGGGGAAGCTCGGCTTCGCCTGCGAGGACCCCGACGCGCCGGGCAACTGGCCTCGGGTGCTGACCGTCTGGCGGGCCAACCTGCTGGGCTCCTCGGCCAAGGGCAACGAGTACTTCCTGCGTCACCTGCTCGGCACCGACTCCTCCGTGCGGGCCGAGGAGGCCGCGCCCGAGCAGCGGCCGGACGACGTCCGGTGGCATGAGGAGGCGCCGCAGGGCAAGCTCGACCTGCTGCTGTCGCTGGACTTCCGGATGACGTCCACGACGCTGTTCTCCGACATCGTGCTGCCGGCCGCGACCTGGTACGAGAAGCACGACCTGTCCTCCACCGACATGCACCCGTTCGTGCACGCCTTCTCCCCGGCGATCGACCCGCCCTGGCAGACCCGCACCGACTTCGCCGCCTTCCAGGCGATCGCCAAGAAGTTCAGCGCGCTGGCCGGCCCCCGGCTGGGGGTGCGCCAGGACGTGGTCGCGGTGCCGCTGCTGCACGACACGGCCGACGAGCTGGCCACCCCGCACGGTCACGTGCGGGACTGGCGGCAGACCGGCGAGGTGCCCGTGCCCGGCCGGAACTTCCCCAAGATCGTGACGGTCGAGCGGGACTACGGCGCCGTCGCGGAGAAGATGGCCTCGCTCGGCCCGCTGGCGGACCGGCTCGGCGCCACGACCAAGGGCATCACGTACGACGTCGCCGGTGAGATGGACCGGCTGCGCGGCATGAACGGGACCGTCCACGGCGGGGTGGCCGACGGCCGGCCGTCCCTGGCCCGCGACACCGACATGTGCGAGGCCATCCTCGCGCTCTCGGGCACGACCAACGGGCATCTGGCCGCCCAGGGGTTCGCCACGCTGGCCCGCCGTACCGGCACCGGCTTCGACGGACTCGCCGACGAGCACAAGAAGATCACCTTCGCCGACACCCAGGCGCGGCCGGTCCCGGTGACCACCTCGCCGGAATGGTCGGGCAGCGAGACCGGCGGGCGCCGCTACTCGGCCTTCACCATCAACGTCGAGCACCGCAAGCCCTGGCACACCCTCACCGGACGCCAGCACTTCTTCCTGGACCACGACTGGATGCACGAGGCCGGCGAGGCGCTGCCGATCTACCGGCCCCCGCTGAACATGACAGTGCTGTTCGGCGAGCCGGGCATCGGCGAGGGCGGCGAACAGGGCATCACCGTGCGCTACCTCACCCCGCACTCCAAATGGTCCATCCACTCCGAATACCAGGACAACCTGCTGATGCTGACCCTGTCCCGGGGCGGCCCGACCATCTGGATGAGCCCCGCCGACGCCGCTCGGGCGGGGATCCGCGACAACGACTGGGTCGAGGCGCTCAACCGCAACGGCGTCGTGGTCGCGCGGGCGATCGTCTCGCACCGCATGCCCACCGGGACCGTGTACATGTACCACGCCCAGGAACGGGTCGTGGACGTGCCCAAGACCGAGGCCTCCGGCAGGCGCGGCGGCATCCACAACTCCCTCACCCGCCTGATGATCAAACCCACCCATCTCATCGGCGGCTACGCCCAGCTGTCGTTCGCCTTCAACTATCTCGGGCCGACCGGTAACCAGCGCGACGAGATCACCGTGATCCGCCGTCGCTCGCAGGAGGTCGACTACTGATGCGCGGACACATCCGAAGCGGTGAGTGGAGCGGCAGGCCGGGGAACAGGGCCGTCCGCCAGGCGAACAAGGATAGGTGAACGACCAATGACCAAAGTCATGGCCCAACTCGCCATGGTGATGAACCTGGACAAGTGCATCGGCTGCCACACCTGCTCCGTCACCTGCAAGCAGGCCTGGACGAACCGGGCGGGCACCGAATACGTCTGGTTCAACAACGTCGAGACCCGCCCCGGACAGGGCTACCCCCGCACCTACCAGGACCAGGAGAAGTGGCGGGGCGGGTGGGAGCTGAACCACCGTGGCCGGCTCCAGCTCAAGGCCGGCGGGCGGCTGCGCAAGCTGTTTTCGATCTTCGCCAACCCGCTGATGCCGTCGATCCAGGACTACTACGAGCCCTGGACCTACGACTACGACAGGCTGTTCTCCGCCCCCATGCAGGACGACACCCCTGTCGCCCGTCCCAAGTCGCTCATCACCGGCGAGAACACCAAGATCAGCTGGAGCGCGAACTGGGACGACAACCTGGCCGGCGGGCCGGAGCTGGCCCCCGCCGACCCGGTGCTGCGCAAGCTGTCGGACCAGGTGAAGCTGGAGTTCGAGCAGGCCTTCATGTTCTACCTGCCGCGCATCTGCGAGCACTGCCTCAACCCCTCGTGCGTGGCCTCCTGCCCGTCGGGGGCGATGTACAAGCGTTCCGAGGACGGCATCGTCCTGGTCGACCAAGACCGCTGCCGCGGCTGGCGGATGTGCGTGACCGGCTGCCCTTACAAGAAGGTCTACTTCAACCACAAGACCGGCAAGGCCGAGAAGTGCACCTTCTGCTACCCGCGGGTCGAGGTGGGCATCCCCACCGTCTGCTCGGAGACGTGCGTGGGCCGGCTGCGCTACATCGGGCTGATCCTCTACGACGCCGACCGGGTCGCCGAGGCCGCCTCCGTCCCCGACGAGAAGGACCTCTACGAGGCGCAGCGGAGCGTGCTGCTGGATCCGAACGACCCCGAGGTGATCGCCGCGGCCCGGGCGGAGGGGATCCCCGAGGACTGGCTGGAGGCCGCGCGGCGCTCCCCCATCTATAAGCTGATCTTCGATTTCGGGGTGGCGCTGCCGCTGCACCCGGAGTACCGCACCATGCCCATGGTCTGGTACATCCCGCCGCTGTCGCCGGTCGTCGACGTGCTGAGCGGTACGGGGCACGACGGGGAGGACGCGGACAACCTCTTCGGCGCGATCGACGCGCTGCGCATCCCGATCGGCTACCTGGCCGAGCTGTTCACCGCCGGGGATCCCGAGCCGGTACGCAACGTCCTGCGCAGGCTCGCGGCGATGCGGTCCTACATGCGGCAGATCAACCTCGGGCGGGAGCGGGACGAGTCGATCGCCACGGCGGTCGGCATGACCGGTGAACGGGTCGAGGAGATGTATCGGCTGCTGGCCATCGCCGCCTACAGCGAGCGCTACGTCATCCCCAAGGCGCACGCCGAGCAGGGTGCGCGGCTGGAGGAGTCGATGAGCGGCTGCAGCCTCGACTTCGAGGGCGGCCCCGGCATGGGCGGCCCGTTCGGTGAGGCCTCCGGCATGCCCGTCCCGGTCGCGGTGGAGAACTTCCACGCGCTGAAGGACCGGCAGACCACCGGCGCCCTGGTCGACCCCGAGGACCGGCAGAACCGGGTCAACCTCCTCAACTGGGACGGCAAGGGGACGCCCGACGGTCTCTTCCCGGACAAGAACGGCAGGAAGGAACCATGACAACCCTCAGCGAAAGCGAGCTGCGCAGCGCCCACCTGGTGGCGTCGGTACTGCTCAGCTACCCCGACGACACGCTGTACGGCGAGCGGCGGACCCTGACCGACGCGGTGGCCGCGCTTCCCGGAGGCGAGGTCCGCACCCGGCTGACCGCCTTCCTCGACCACCTCGGCGCCACGGCGCAGAGCGACCTGGCCGCCCACTACGTGGCGACGTTCGACCTTAAACGGCGCTGCTGCCTGTATCTCACCTACTACGCCTACGGTGACACCCGCAAACGCGGCGCCGCCCTGCTGCGGTTCAAACACGCCTTCCGCGAGGCGGGCTTCGAGCTCACCGACGGCGAGCTGCCCGACCACCTGCCGGTGGTGTGCGAGCTGCTGGCGCGCGGGGCCGTCAAGCAGGCCAGACGTCTGCTGCTGGAGAACCGGGCCGGCCTGGAACTGCTGCGCAAGTCCCTGGAGTCGGAAAGGTCGCCGTACGTCGACGTCGTGATCGCGGTGCTGGCCACGCTCCCCGCCGCCAGTCTGCGAGACCAGGAGGCCGCGCTGCGGCTGGCGACCCAGGGGCCGCCGGCCGAGGAAGTCGGGCTCGAACCCTTCGCCGTAATGGAAGGACGCCGGTGAACGCCCTCGATGTGGTGCTGTGGGTGGTGGCCCCCTACCTGGCCATCACCGTGTTCGTGCTTGGTCACGTGTGGCGCTACCGCTATGACAAGTTCGGCTGGACCACCCGCTCGTCGCAGATGTACGAGTCGCGGCTGCTGCGCATCGGCAGCCCGCTGTTCCACTTCGGCATCCTGGTCGTGCTGCTCGGTCACATCGGCGGCCTGGTGATCCCCAAGAGCTGGACCGAGGCGGCCGGTGTGAGCGAGGAGGCCTACCACATCACCGCCGTCGTGCTCGGCACCGTCGCGGGCGTGGCCACCCTGGGCGGCCTGGCGATCCTGATCTACCGCCGCCGCACCGTCGGCCCGGTGTTCACCGCCACCACCCGCAACGACAAACTCATGTACGCCGTCCTCGCCCTGGTCATCGTGCTGGGCCTGGCCGCCACGGTCGCGGCCAACATCATCGGCGGCGGCTACGACTACCGCACGACCATCTCGCCGTGGTTCCGGTCGATCTTCTACTTCCAACCGGATCCGGCGCTGATGGCCGGCGCCCCGCCGCTGTTCCAGCTGCACGCGCTCAGCGCCCTGCTGCTGTTCGCCATCTGGCCGTTCACCCGGCTGGTGCACATGCTCACCGCCCCGGTCGGGTACCTGACCCGGCCGTACGTGGTCTACCGCAGCCGCGACGACCAGCGTGGCTCCCGGAAACCGCGGCGCGGGTGGGAGCCGACACGCTGAACCGCGCCTCGTCGCCGGCGCCCTTCCGCGCCCGGTAGCGCCCGCGGAGACGTCCTCGGAAAGGACCGGTCTCCTTAGGCGGCTTCCACGGTCAGCGGGAGGGTGCCGGCACGGCCGGAGACCGCGCGGCGGCCGATGTCCGGCGGTCCGGCCCCCGCCGGACCGTCAGCCGGGCGGGGGCACGTCCTGGTCACCGGCCGTCTCGGGCGGCCGGTCAGTCGTCGTCCTGATCGTCGTTCTGGTCGTCGTGGGTGTCGGCCGCCTCAGAGAGGATCTTGCCGGTGGTGGCGTCGACGACGATCTCCCGTCCGGCTCCCGCGCCGTCGGCGATCTCGATCTCCCACGAGGTGGTGCCGCCCTCGGTCTCCAGGTCGGAGGAGGTGACCCATCCGCCGCTCACCCGGGCGAGCGCGGTCTGCTGTGCCTGCTCCGCCAGTACGGCGGGCTTGCGCGTGACGTCCGCGTCATCGTCGGTGTCCGGGGCGGGAGTGGCCGTGCCGGGGGTGGCGGTGGCCGTGCCGGCGGGCGGGGAGAGAGCCGGGCCGCTGTCGTCCCGGTCGGCGAAGGCGACGCCGCCGCCGACCGTGAGCGCGGCGAGGGCGATTCCGGTAAAGATGATCACTGGCTTGCGCATCAGGGGTGCTCCGTTGTCCGGGGAAAGCCGCGATTCCGGGGGATTCGCGATGACTCTTCGAGAGTGCCCGCCCGGGCGATAGCGAGATGCTGCGAGGTTCCTAAAGAATCGCTAAGTCAGGCCGGGGCCGAGTTCGAGGATGACCTCGGCTCCCCCCGAGGGCGACGAGCCGGCCCGCAGCCGCCCGCCCGAGTCCTCCGCGGTACGGCGTGCGATGTCGAGGCCGAGGCCGGTGGAGGATCCGCCGCTCGCCCCGCGGCCGACCGGGTCCGGGAGGGCGAAGCCGGTCCCCTCGTCGGCGATCACCAGCAGGGCCCCGCCCCCGGGCCGCGCCGTCAGCTCGACGGTGAACGGGGTCCCGTCGGGGGTGTGGGCGAACACGTTCTCCAGCAGCAGGTCGACGCAGGCCGCCAGCTCCGGGCCGCTCACCCCCACGGCGATCGGGCCGTCGGCCAGACCGAGGCGGAGCGGCCGGTCCTGGTCCTCCGCCAGCGCGGACCAGAAGGCGACGCGGTCGCCGACCACCTGGGCCGCGTCGCAGCTCGGCGTGCCGCCCCGGTCGAACCGGCGCGCCTCTCGGATCACCTGGCTGACCATGCGCTCGACGCTGTCGACGGCCTCTCCCACCCGCGCGGCCTCGTCCTTGTCGCGCAGGGTCTCGGCCTCCAGCCGCAGCGCCGTGACGGGGGTGCGCAGCCGGTGGGAGAGATCGGCGACCGCCTCGCGCTCGCGGGCCAGCAGCTCGCGGATGCGGGCGGCCAGATGGTTGAGGGCCGCGCCGACGTCACGGATCTCGGGCGGC
>NZ_NGFP01000096.1 GCF_002149035.1 Streptosporangium minutum | reverse complement strand
CACCCGCCCCGGCCGGCTCGCGGATCTGCCGCCTCTCTTCGGCGTCCACCGGCGGACGCGCATACAGCAGCTTCGGCGTGACCATCCCTTGAGACCAACAGGGATATCAGCCCTCATTAAGGAACGGAGCACCAGGGCCGGTCGTCGGCAGCTTTCCCGTCATTTCTCCTTCTCCTGCCCGAACTGCTCCTCAAGCTTCAGGAAGAGGCGGCGTTCCCGGTAGGGCAGGTGCTCGTGGGAGGTGATCCGCTCCGGGTGCGGTGGCCGGCCGGGTGCCCGCTCCGGCCCGTGACGCGCCGGCCGGGTGGAGAGCTTGGCGGCCTCCGCCCGCAGGGCGGCCAGGACCTCGGGATTTGGCCACGAGGCCGCTCCGAGATACATCAGACCTGTTCCGAGGTAGGTCAGACCTCGCCTGAGGCGGTGTTTCATCCGCCGCAGAGCCCCTCTCTCCGGGGTGTTGTCGCGCATACGGGCCTCCGGTGGTCGATCCCGCGTCCGAGACTGGCCGCGGTTCCTCTCGGGCCGCTCGAGAACCGCTGGACTCCCACTGCCGCCGGGCCGTACGGACCGTTCCGGAAAAGCACGGAAAGCACGGAAAGTGCGGAACGGACGGGAGCGGTGTCAGAAGAGCAGGGTGACGGCGATGCTGTTGGCCGCGAGCGCCACCATCGCGAGTGCGGTGCGCAGCATGTGCCAGCGCCGCCACAGCGGGCGCGGATCCTGCCAGCCGGGCGGGATCGCGTCCGGATCGGTGCGGTGCACCCGCCTGTTGATCGGCACGTTGCGCAGGTGGGAGACCAGCGAGACCCCGGCCAGGCACACGGCCGCGCCGATGATCAGAGAGCGGGCCGTGGCCGTGGACGCCTGTACGGCGAGCACGATGTCCAGCAGCGTCGTGCTCAGCACGATGACCGGCATGGTGGGATCCCAGTTCCTGCCCAGCAACGTGTGCGTGTAGACATAGCGATCCGGCGACATCGCGGCCAGGGCCGGTACCGTGCTGAGGGCCACCGCGAACAGCACGCCGGCCACCGTTCCGCTGCCGAGCAGGGCCAGCACGCTGAGCACATGCATCATCGTGATCACCTCCAGACCGCACCGGCGATCAGATCCGCCTGAGCCGGGTCCGGGACGCACGGGAACAGGATCAGTTCGTCGCAGCCGGCGGCCCGGTAACCGGCGGCGAACTCCTGGAGCTGCCGCGCGTCGGTGAGCACGCCGCGCACGGCCATCTCGGCCTTCCAGCCGATGAAGGAGTAGTAGTCGAGCAGGTAGCGCTCGGCCTGCTCGCGCGCGCCCGGCCCCAGCGCCACATAGGCGATCGCCACCAGGCGCGGCCGGTCGGCGCGGCCTGCGGCGCGCCAGGCCGTGCGGACGCGCTCGGCCAGTTCGCCGTAGCCCGCGGCCGAGCTGCCTCCGGCGATCCAGCCGTCGCCGAAAGCGGCGGCACGCCGCATGGCCGCGGGGGAGTGGCCGCCGACGAGCAGCGGCGGGCCGCCCTTCGCCCAGCGCGGGCCCGGGACAGGGCCGGCGGCCGTCCCGTCCCAGGACCGCCGCAGCTCGCCGAGCAGGTCGTCGAGCCGGCGCCCCCGCCCGGCGTACGGCGTCCCGCACGCCTCGTAGTCGTCCGGCCGCCCACCGGCCGCGACGCCGACCACGAGCCGGCCGTCGGAGAGCCGGTCCAGACTGGCCAGCTGCTTGGCCAGCAGCGCCCTGTCACCCCGGTACGCGGCGATCAGGATGGTCGTGGCCAGCCGGATCCGGTTCGTCGCGCCGGCCGCGGCGGCGAGCGCGATCAGGGACTCGTAACCGTCGTACATCAGCCGGTCGAGCACGCCGAGGGAGGAGAATCCGAGTTCCTCGGCGCGCTGGGCCCAGACGAGGACGTCCCGGCCGGTGATCCCGGGGATCATCGTCGGCAGCCCGATCCCAACCTCCATGCCACCCTCCATGTCTCAGCCCGGCTGGGCGCCCTGGCCGGCTCGCGCCGGCGGTTCGGCCGTCACGGCTGTGCCCTCACCGCTCCACCGGATGGGTGTCCACCGACAGCTGGGAGACGCAGCGCATGACCGCGTCGCGGAAGTAGGCTCCGAACGCCCCCGGCGTCGAGGTGTCGCGCTGCTCGGCGAGGTAGGGCGCGAGCTTCTCCTCGACCAGGTGCACGCCCCGCTGTCCCGCCATGTGCGCGGCCACGGCCCTGAAGTCGCCCTCGTAGTGGATCACGCGGACCATCACGTCGTCCTTGATGAAGACGGCCGTGCCGAGCAGGCGGCCGGCCTGCTCGCCCTCCTCGTCGCGCATGACAGGGGTGTCCACCCGCTGGAATCCGGCGAAGATTTCCGCGATCTCGTCCTCGTACCCGAGTTTGACGCGGTAAGTGATGGCAGCAAACGGCATCAGATGCCTCCGTCCACGTTGAGAGTGACACCGGTGATGTACCGGGACACATCGCTGGCCAGGAACAGTACGGCCGCGGCCACGTCGGCGCCGGTGCCCAGGCGGCCGAGCGCGGTCACGGCGCGGATGAGGTCGGCGACCGGGGGCGGCGGCCCGCCACCGGGTTCGGTCACGATCACGCCGGGCGCCACCGTGTTGACCCGGATGCCGCGACCTCCGAGCTCCCTGGCCAGTGACCGGGTCAGCCCGATGAGCGCGGTCTTGGAGGCGCCGTAGTGCGCGCTCTCCGGCCGCCCGCGCATGCCGGCCGAAGCTCCGATGTTGACGACCGAGCCGTTGTCGGCCAGCAACCCGAGCGCGGCCTGGGTCACCAGGAAGCAACTGGTCAGGTTCGTCTCGATGACCCGGTGCCACTTCTCCCCGGTGAGCTCCCCGAACGGCGACCGGCCGTCGACGCCGACGTTGTTGACGACCACGTCGAGCCCGCCCAGCGCCTCCCGGCAGGCGTCCGCGAGCGCGGCCACGCCGGCGGTGTCGGTGACGTCGGCCTGCACCACGCGGTGGCCGTCGCCCAGTCCCTTCAGCTCACGGGCGAGGGCGTCGGCCGCCTCGCCCGGGCTGCGGTTGCAGGCCACGACGCAGGCCCCGGCCCGGGCGAACGCGAGCACGGTCTCCCGGCCTATCCCGTGTGTGCCGCCGGTGACGAGGACACGTTTGCCGGCCAGTCCAAGATCCACGATTAACCTCCGTCAGGCAGATACCTGACGAAGATGGTCCGGGTCACTCGCGACGGGCTGGAGTCCCGCTCGGTCGGCCCGCGAGGCGCCGGGCTCGCCGGCGCCGTCCGCTGCGGTGGGGGTGGGGCCGCCGGGCGTCACAGGCCCGTCCCGGCGCCGGTCATCGCGTACACCACCCGCATGGTCGTCATCGATCCGCCCGAGCGGAACGGGTGCAGCCTCGTGCGGTGCGCCAGGTGCCCCTCGCTGTGCTCGAACTCCCGGAAACGCCGCTCGTCGGCCCAGTCGCTCACGATGTAGTACACCCCTTCCTCCTCCTCGCTCCTGGACAGCCACTGGCCCAGGTTGGCCGGATGATCGGTGACCGCCCTGCCGACCTGGAACCAGGTCCGCTCGAACTCCCGCTCCATGCCCGAACGGATCTGCATTCGCAACAGCACACGGAACACCGACGACGCCTCGGACGACGGCCCGGACGATCCCGGCCCCGCCTCGGACGACGCCTCGGACGGTGGTGCGGGCTGTGACCCCGACGGCGGTATGGGCGGTGACGCGGACGGCGGTGCGGACGGCGTCTCGGGCGGTGACCCCGACGGTGGTGTGGGTTGTGATCCGGATGGTGACGCGGACGGTGTCTCAGGCGGTGGTGCCGGTTGTGGCGTGGACATGGTGTTCCTCTCTCGGGCTGCCGGATCCGGCAGGTGAGCGCATGCCTTCCAGCGGGCGGCCGTGGCGTGGGCCGTCATCGACAAGCAGACCCCGTGCCGCTGGTCGATCGCTGGCAGCTCACTGACTCCGCGCACCCTCCGGCCCATCCACCGAGGGCCCCCTCAAGCCACCCTCGAGCCGTCCCCGCACCACCGGTGGGAGTCTTCTGCGGCACGCACCCCCACCGGCCGGCCGTACGCCCTGACGACGCATCATCTGGAGGTCCTCCGATGACGACCACACGGAAAGCCCGCCGGCGGTGCCGGCCGCCGTCCGCTCCGGGTCACCGGCGGTCGCGATGACCGGCGCCAAGGTCGCGCTCGTCAGCGGTGGATCGCGCGGCATCGGCCGCGCGATCGTGCTGAGGCTGGCGCAGGACGGGTTCGACGTCAGCTTCTGCTACCGCAGCGCCGAAGGACCGGCCGCGCAGCTCGTCAAGGAGGCCCGGCAGTTCGGCGGACGGGTGCTCCCGGTGCGGGCCGATGTGTCCCGCGGCGAGGAGATGCGCGCCTGGGTCGCCCGCGCCGAAGAGGAGCTCGGCCCCGTGGACGCGGTCGTGACGTCGGCCGGCATCACCAGGGACGGGCCGCTCGTGCTCACCGAGGAGGCCGACTGGGAGGAGGTGATGCGCACCAACCTGGGGGGCGTCCACCACCTGTGCCGCGCCGCGGTGTTCGGCATGATGAAGCGCCGGTCGGGCTGCATCATCACGATCTCCTCGGTGTCCGGGGTCTACGGCAACGCGGCGCAGACCACCTACTCGGCGTCCAAAGCCGGCGTCATCGGCTTCACCCGCGCGCTGGCGAAGGAGGTCGGCGGCCGCGGAGTGCGGGCCAACGTGGTAGCGCCGGGGCTCATCGACACCGACATGACCGACAAGCTCAGCGAGCAGGCCAGGCGGCGGCTGACGGAGGCGACAGCCCTGAGGCGGTTCGGCCGCCCGGAGGAGGTGGCCGAACTCGTCGCCTTCCTGGCCTCCGATCGCGCCGCGTACATCACCGGAAGCGTCGTCGAGATCCACGGCGGGATCGCGATCTGAATGCGCGACACGACATGAACGTCCCCGTCGAGAGGCGCCCGCCCGCATGGGACGTGATCGTCGTCGGGGCGGGGGTGGGCGGCCTGGTGTGCGCCGCCTACCTCGCCGCGATCGGCCGCCGGGTCCTCGTCGTCGAGCAGCACGACGTGGCCGGGGGCAACGGCCACGCCTTCCGCCGCCGGTCCTACCGGTTCGACGTCGGCGTGCATTACCTGGGGGACTGCGGGCCGGACGGCATCCTGCCCGCCATCCTGAACGGCCTCGGCCTCCGTGACCGCGTCCGCTTCCTCGAAATGGACCGGGACGGCTTCGACCGGATCGTCACGCCGAGCCTGACGGTCGACGTTCCGGCCGGATGGCCGCGCTACCGCCGGCGTCTGGTCAGCGCCCTGCCCCGGGAGGCGGACGGGATAACGCGGTTCACCGGCATCTGCGAAGGCGTCGCCGACGCCGGCCGGCGGAGCCTGCTGGCGCAGGGCCTGGACGACGTCACCGAGCGATGGCGGGAGCTGCACTGGGCCCGGCGCTCGCTCGCCGAACTCTTCGACCACTGCGGGCTCTCCGCCGTCGCCCGCACGGTGCTCGCCGCGCAGTCCGGAAACTACGGCGCGGCACCGCGTGACGTCTCCGTCGCGACGCACGCGGCCGTCACCGACCACTACCTGAGAGGTGCCTACCGCCTGGCCGGTGGTGGGCAGACGCTGGTCGCGTCGCTGGTGGAGGTGCTGGAGGCGCACGGCGGAGAGCTGTGGACGCGCTGCGCGGCCCGGCGCATCTCGCTCGACGACGGCGGCGTCCGCGGCGTCGAACTGGCCGACGGACGCCGGATCGCCGCGCCGGTCGTCGTCTCCAACGCCGACTACCGCCGCACGATCCTCGAACTGTGCGACGACGGCGCGGGGTTCCCGCCGAAACTCCTCGCCCGGGCGAGCGCCTCGACGATGCGCCTGCCGTGGGCGGTCCTGTACATCGCTCTCGACGTCGCCAAGCCGTACACCCCTGACGCCAACGTCTGGTGGTTCCCCGGAGAGGACATCGAGCGGAGCTACGCGCGCCTGCACGAGGGCGCCCGCGACGAGCTGCCGTTCGTGTTCGTCTCCTTCGCCTCCGAGGACGGCGGACGGGCCCATCCGGCCGGGCACAGCAGCCTTCAGGTGATGACCGTGTGCCCGCCCGGCCACGGGTGGTGGGGGATGCCGGGCGGCCCCGCCGACGGCGTCCGCTACCGGCGCGATCCCGCCTACCTGGCGGCGAAGCGGGGGCTGACCGAGGCGATGCTGACGGCCGCGGAGAAGGCGGTCGGGCCGCTGCGCGACCACATCGTGCACCTGGAGGCGGCGACGCCGCTGACCCACGAGAGGTACACCCTCAGCAGCGGCGGGACCCCCTACGGGCTGAACAGCTGGGGGGCGCCGGGCCGCCGGCCCGACAGGCGCCCCGGCGTCGGCACCAGCGTGCCCGGTCTGTACGTGGTCGGCCAGAGCACGCACTTCGGCAGCGGGATCACCGGTGTGGCGGTCAGCGGGATCATGTGCGCGTCGCGGATCGCCGGCCGTCCGCTGCTGCCGGAGGTCCACGCGGGCGCGACGCTCGGCGATCCGTCCCTGCTGCCCGCCCGCCCGGCCGGCTGGGATCCGCCGGCGGTCTCACGCGGCCGCGGCAGGCGCGGGGCCCGTGGCCGCCCGCCGCTGCCGGAGACCGGCTGACCTCAGCGGACGGCGGAGCGCAGCTCGGCGACGACGGCGGCGTCCCTGTCGCCGTCACCGGCGAGGACCGCCTCGGTGAACCGGTCGGCCGCGCCCGCCGTGACCGGCAGCTCAAGGCCGTGCAGGGCGGCCTCGCCCACCGCGAGGCGCAGATCCTTCTCCATCAGGGCACTGCGGAACGCCGGGGGTTCGTAGTGGCGGGTCCGCATCAGCTCCGCCCGGAACGCCAGCGTCGGCGAGCTGAACCCGCTCTTGGTGACGGCGGTGAGAAGGAGGTCCCGGTCGAGCCCGGCGCTCTCGGCCAGCAGCACCGCCTCGGCGAGCGCGGCGACCTGGTTGCCGAGGATCATGTTGAAGGACAGCTTCAGCACGCACGCCGAGCCGGCCGGGCCGACGTGCAGCACGTCCTGGCCGAGTGCCTCCAGGACGTCGTGGGCCTCGGCGGCGTCCTCACGCCGTCCGGCCGTGAAGATCCGCAGCTTGCCCGCCCGCGCCATGGCGGGGTTCCCGAGCACGCAGGCCTCCACGCGCCGGGCGCCGGTCCGGGCCAGCCGCTCGGCCGCGTCCGCGGAGTAGGCGGGAGAGACGGTCGAGGTGTCCACGACGAGCGCGCCGGGACGCAGCCGCCCGGCCAGCTCGCCGAAGAGGACCTCCTCGACCGCTTCCTGGTCGCTCAGGCTGAGGACGACGATCCGCGCGCCGTGGGCGGCTTCGGCGCCGGAGGCGGCGACGCGCGCTCCCGCCTCGGCGAGGGGCGCGGCCTTGGCCGCGGTGCGGTTGTGCACCACGAGAGGGAATCCGGCGCCGCGCAGGCACAGTGCCATGCCGGCGCCCATACCGCCGAGTCCGACGAACGCCAGCTCGTTGTCGCTGCTCACCACGGTCACCCTTCGACGATGACGGTCCGTTGGCGCTGATGTGCCTGCCGTCACCCTGTGGCCCCGTACTCGAGCTGCGCTCGGAGCGCGGTCCAGGGCGTGTTCGGGCGACCTCGCGGCCGCGCCGGCGGCCGGTCCCCGCCGGGGCGGCGCCGCACACCGAGGCCCGTGGCACGTCCGCCCGGCCTTCTTCCCGGCGGCCGCCTACCGGCATGCCCGCCGGACCTCCGGCCCGCCGCCGGACGTCCGCGCCCCGGGGAGACGGTCCGGCGGCTGTTTCGAGCCGGATTCGACCGGAACCAGACACAAGGGCCTCAGCATGGCGGCACCGAACGAGAGGAGTTCCGGGGTGCATCGGACATTGATCGTCGCCCGGATGGAACCGGCCGAGGCAGACAACGTGGCGCAGATATTCGCGGACTCGGACGCCAGCGACCTGCCCCGGATGGTCGGAGTGTCACGGCGCACGCTCTTCCGCTTCCACGACCTCTACTTCCACCTGGTGGAGGCGGACGAGGACATCACGCCGAATCTCTACAGAGCACGCAGTCACCCGCTCTATGACGAGATCAACCAGCGGCTGTCCAAGCACATCCGGCCGTATGACCCGAACTGGCGGGAGCCCAAGGACGCGATGGCCAGCCCTTTCTACGTCTGGGAGGCAGACGGTGAGTGAGCCAGTGGACCAGCTGTCCGCGCCGGCGAAGGTCGCCGCGTGCGACGTCGCGCCGAACCGGCGCCGCGGCGGTGACATCCGGGTGGTGCTCAGCCCGAAGACCGTCGCCTCGACCTCCGGCTTCATGGGCACGCTGACTCTCGCGCCCGGCGAGTACGTGGCCGAGCACTACCACCCCTACTCGGAGGAGTTCCTCTACGTGGTGCGTGGCCGGCTGACCGCCCGGATCGACGGCGCGCACATCATCGAGCTGGCGGCCGGTGAGGGGCTGATGGTCCCCAAGGGGCTGCGGCACCGGGTCTGGAACGACGGTGAGGAGGAGACCCACGCGGTCTTCCACCTGAGCCCGCTGGCGCCGCGGCCCGACCTGGGCCACGTCGACACCGAGCCGCTGCCGAGGTCGGGGATCGCCGAAGCCGTACCCGACGTGGGAGGGCCGCGCTGATGGTCAACGACAGGCGCGTCGTCATCACCGGGATCGGCGTGACGGCCCCGGGCGGCATCGGGACCAAGGCGTTCTGGGAGCTGCTCACGGCGGGCCGTACCGCCACCCGTAACATCACGCTGTTCGACGCGTCCGGGTTCCGCTCCCGCATCGGGGCCGAGTGCGACTTCGATCCCGCAGCGGAGGGCCTGAGCCCGCAGGAGATCCGGCGGATGGACCGGGCCGCGCAGTTCGGCGTCGTGTGCGCCAGGGAGGCCCTGGCCGACAGCGGACTGGAGGAGGGCGCCGTCCCGCCGGAACGGATCGGCGTCAGCATCGGCAGCGCCGTGGGCTGCACGATGGGCCTGGAGCAGGAGTACGTCGTGCTGAGCGACGGAGGCCGGCGCTGGCTCGTCGATCCCGCCTACGCGGTGCAGCACCTCTACGGCTACATGGTGCCGAGCACGATGGCGTGCGAGGTTGCGTGGGCGGCGGGGGCCGAGGGGCCGGTGTCGCTGATCTCCACCGGGTGCACGGCGGGGCTGGACGCGGTCGGCAACGGCTGCCAGCTGATCTGGACGGGCCGGGCCGACGTCGTGATCGCCGGAGCCACCGACGCGCCGCTCTCGCCGATCACGGCGGCGTGCTTCGACGCGATCAAGGCGACCTCACCGAACAACGACGACCCGGCACACGCCTCCCGGCCGTTCGACGCCGATCGGGACGGGTTCGTGCTTGGCGAGGGCGCCGCCGTCTTCGTGCTGGAGGAGCGGGAGGCCGCGCGCCGGCGCGGAGCGCACATCTACGCGGAGATCGTCGGGTTCGCCGGCCGCAGCAACGCCTACCACATGACCGGCCTCAAGCCCGACGGGCGCGAGATGGCCGAGGCGATCCGCCAGGCCATGCACCTGGGGCGGGTGGACGCCGCGGACATCGACTACATCAACGCGCACGGTTCGGGCACCAAGCAGAACGACAGGCACGAGACCGCGGCCTTCAAGCGCGCGCTCGGCCGGCGTGCCTACGAGGTGCCGGTCAGCTCCATCAAGTCGATGATCGGGCACTCGCTCGGGGCCATCGGGGCGATCGAGGTGGCGGCCTGCGCGCTGGCCATCGAGCACCAGGTGGTGCCGCCGACGGCGAACCTGCACACCCGCGATCCCGAGTGCGACCTGGACTACGTGCCGCTGACCGCGCGTGAGCATCCGATCGACTCCGTGCTCAGCGTCGGCAGCGGATTCGGCGGCTTCCAGACCGCCATGGTCATCGTGCGGGACCGGGCGGCATGAGCAGGCGGGCTGTCATCACCGGGATCGGGGTCACCGCGCCGAACGGGCTCGGGACCGAGGCGTACTGGGCGGCCACGCTCGAAGGGCGCAGCGGCCTCGGGCCGATCAGCCGGTTCGACCCCGCCGGCTACCCGGTCCGCGTGGCAGGGGAGGTGAGCGACTTCACCGCCGCCGAGCACGTGCCCAGCCGTCTCATCCCGCAGACCGACAACTGGACCCACCTCGGACTGACCGCGGCCGCCTGGGCCCTGGACGACGCGGGCGCCGATCCGGCGGCGTTCCCCGAGTACGAGATGGCGGTGGTGACCGCCAGCTCCTCCGGGGGGACCGAGTTCGGGCAGCGGGAGATCGAGCGGCTGTGGACCAAGGGGCCCTCCTGGGTCGGCGCCTACCAGTCGATCGCCTGGTTCTACGCCGCGACCACCGGGCAGATCTCCATCCGCCACGGGATGCGCGGCTCGTGCGGGGTCGTCTGCGCCGAACAGGCGGGGGCCCTGGACGCGGCCGGGCAGGCGCGCCAGCTGATCCGGACCGGGACCCGGCTGGTGGTCACCGGCGGCGCCGACGCGTCGCTGTGCCCCTACGGCCTGACCGCGCAGTACAGCAGCGGCAGGCTCAGCCAGGGCGACGACCCCGGCCGGGCCTACCTGCCCTTCGACGTCGGCGCGGCGGGCTACGTGCCCGGTGAGGGCGGCGCGATGCTGGTCGTGGAGAACGCGGCCGACGCGCACGCCCGATCCGCGCCGGTCATCTACGGGGAGATCGCCGGTTACGCCGCGACCTTCGACCCGCGACCGGGGTCCGGCCGCGAGCCGGGGCTGCGCCGGGCGATGGAGCTGGCGCTGGCCGACGCCGGCCTCGCCGCCGGCGGGGTCGACGTGGTCTTCGCGGACGCGGCCGGGGTGCCGGAACTCGACCTGCAGGAGGCCGCCGCGATCCGCGCGGTCTTCGGCCCGGCCGGGGTGCCGGTCACCGCGCCCAAGACGATGACCGGCCGGCTCTACGCCGGCGGCGCGGCGCTCGACCTGGCCGGCGCGCTGCTGGCCATCCGCGACGGTGTCATCCCGCCCACGGCGGGCGTCACCGAACTGGCGCCGGGCTGCGATCTCGACCTGGTCCGCGGCGCGGCACGCGAGGCGCGGGTCGGCACCGCCATGGTCGTCGCCCGCGGCTACGGCGGATTCAACGCGGCAATCGTCGTAACGAAGACCGACTGACGGAGCAACCCATGGCACAACTTGGCTCATTCACCCTCGACGACCTGAAAGAGGTCATGCGCGCCTGCGCCGGGGTCACCGAATCCGTGGACCTCGACAGCGATATCGCCGACGTCACGTTCGAGGATCTCGGATACGACTCGCTCGCGGTTCTGGAGATGGCGGCGAAGCTCCAGAACCACCTGGGCGTCGTGATCCCCGACGACGTGGCGGAGCAGCTGCCCACGCCGCGCGCGCTGGCCGAGTACGTGAACGTCCGGCTGGCGGCCTGAGAGCAGGGCCGAGCCAGCGTCGCGCAGCGGCCGCGGAGGCCAGACAAGGAAGAACCTCATGGCAGGACACACCGACAACGCGATCGTCATCAAGGCGCCCATGGAGCTGGTCTGGGACATGACCAACGACGTCGCGTCGTGGCCACAGCTGTTCAGCGAGTACGCCGCGGCGGAGATCCTCGAACGCGGCGGCGACACGGTCACCTTCCGCCTCACCATGCATCCCGACGAGGAGGGCAGAGTGTGGAGCTGGGTCTCGCAGCGGACCACCGACCCGGTGAAGCGCGAGGTGCGCGCGCACCGGATCGAGACCGGCCCCTTCGAGTTCATGAACATCTACTGGGAGTACCGCGAGGTCGAGGACGGCGTGCGGATGCGCTGGGTGCAGGACTTCCACATGAAGCCGCAGGCGCCGGCGGACGACGACGGGATGACCGAGCACCTCAACCGCAACACCGCGATCCAGATGGACCGGATCAGAGGGCTGGTGGAGGCGGCCGCGGCGGCGTTCGCCGGACCGGGCCGGAGGGCAGTGGAATGATCCGGGCGCTCGTCCCGCTGGCGCTCCTCACGAACGGCATCGCGGCGGGCGTCATGCTCGGCAACGCGATAGGGCTGGCGGCGCACGCCCTCCGGCTGCCGTACGCGGGGTACGTCGATCTGATCAAGTTCATGTGGCCGCGCTACGACCCGTTCCTGCCCATCACGAACGTGCTGGGGTTCGGGCTGGACGTCGCCATCGCGGTGATGGTCCACGGCGAGCGGGGCGGGACCGGCGCCTCCGGCCTGTTCGGGCTGGCCGCGGCGCTGCTCGCCGTACTCATGGCGATCTCGCTGGTCAAGAACGTTCCGATCAACAAGTACGTGACCGCGCTCGATCCGGCCAGCCCGCCGGACGACTGGCCCGAGCGCGATCCACGCGCCAGCTGGAAGAACTGGAACAACGTGCGGGTGGTGCTCTCCATGACCGCGCTGATCGCCAACCTGGCGGGAGCGGCGGTCCTCCTTTAGCCGCCCCGGCGGCCGATCCAGAAACGTCACAGAGATGGCAGAGGGACGATGGAACTCAAGCTGACAGGCAAGAAGGCGCTCGTGACCGGAGGCTCACGCGGTATCGGGCGGGGAATCGTCCTCGGCCTCGCCCGCGCGGGCGCCGACGTGGTGACGTGCTACCGCACCGAGAGCGAGGCCGTCACGAGCCTGGCCCGCGAGCTCAAGGAGATCGGCGGCAACCACCAGCTCGTCAAGGCGGACGTGAGCGATCCGGCCGAGGTCGACGCGCTCGTCGAGGACTGCCGCACCTCGCTCGGCTCCCTCGACGTGGTCGTGCACAACGCGGGCGTCATCAGCCACGTGCCGTTCGCCGAGCTCCCGGTCGAGGAGTGGCGGCGCGTGGTGGAGAACAACCTGGGCGGGCCGTACCTGGTGACGCAGCGGGCGCTGCCCCTGCTGTCGGCCGGTGCCTCCATCATCTTCATCGGCTCCAGGGTGGCCACCGTCGGGATCCCGCTGCGCTCCCACTACACCGCCACCAAGGCCGGCCTGGTCGGGCTCACCCGCTCCCTCGCCAAGGAGCTGGGCCCGCGGGGGCTGCGCGTCAACGTGGTGGCGCCGGGGCCGATCGAGACGGAGGAACCCGCTCCGGCTGAGGTGCGGGAGCGCTATCAGAAGATGATCCCGCTCGGCCGGCTCGGCACCCCCGAGGACGTGGCCGGGGTCGTGGCGTTCCTGGCCAGCGACCTGTCGCGGTTCGTGAACGGCGAAACGATCAATGTCGACGGAGGGATCTGATGTACGACGAGAGCGTCCCGGTACTGATCGTGGGAGGCGGCCCGGTGGGGCTGTCCACCGCGGTCTTCCTCGGCCGGCACGGCATCAGGTCCCTGCTCGTCGAGAAGCGGGCCGACACCTCCCTGCTGCCGCGCGCCCCCGGCCTGCAGGCGCGCACCATGGAGCTGTTCCGGGCGGCGGGACTGGGCAGGGAGATCCGGGCACTGGAGATCGGCGACTCGCACCCGTTCTTCGAGGGCGGCATCCTGCGGGTCAGCACCTTCTCGGAGATCATGGACGCGGAGGTCCTGGAGGCCCCGTCGCTGGACGGCCCGGACATCAGCCCGGAGCGGGTCATGGGGTGCGGCCAGGACCGTTACGAGGTGGTGCTGGCGGAGAAGGCGAGGGAGTTCGGCTGCGAGGTGCGCTTCGCCAGCCGGCTGCGGTCGATCGAGCAGGACGACGACGGGGTGACCGCCCACGTGGAGGACGTGGGGACCGGTGTGGTCCGCACGGTCCGGGCGAGCTACCTGGTCGGCGCGGACGGCGCGGGCAGCTCGGTCCGCCGGGCGCTGGGCGTCTCCCGCTCCGGCCGGGGCACCGTGTTCAACGCGCTCAGCATCTACTTCCGCGCCCCCGAGCTGGAGGAGATCCTGGCGGACCGGCCGTTCATCCTGTGCTACGCCACCGCCGGGGGGACGATGACCGGGCTGTCCCGCCTGCACGGGCGGGATCCGTGGCTGGCCGCCCCGGTCTACCACCCCGAGAAGGGCGAGTCCCCGGCCGACTTCACCGACGAGCGCTGCGTCGAGATCGTCCGCACGGCGTCCGGCAAGCCGGACATGCACGTCGAGATCATGGCGAAGGTCCCCTGGGAAGGCTCCCAGCTGGTGGCGGAGCACTTCAGAGTGGGCCGGGTCTTCCTGGCGGGGGACGCCGCCCACGTGCACCCGCCGGCCGGCGGGTTCGGCGCCAACACCGGCATCCACGACGCGCACAACCTGGCGTGGAAGCTCGCGGCCACGCTGCACGGCTGGGCGGGCGCCGAACTGCTCGACACCTACCACGACGAGCGTCACGCGGTGGGCGAGGCGATGGCCGAGCAGGCGATGGTCCGCAACCGCATCCGGCACGGGCACGCCGGCGACGAGGTCCGCGCCCGGATGGTCGATGACATCATCATCACGCTCGGCTACCGGTACCGTTCCCAGGCGGTCGTGACCGAGGAGCACCGGCCGGTGCTGACGGCGCCGCTGGAGCTCACCGGGGAGCCCGGCACCCGGGCGCCGCACCTCTGGCTCGAACGCGACGGTGAGCGGCTGTCCACGATCGACCTGTTCTGGGACTCCTTCGTGCTCCTCACCGGGCCCGAGGGCGCGGCGTGGCACGAGGCGGCCGCCCGGCTGGCCGGGCGCACCGCGGTGCCGCTGCGCGTCGTGCGGATCGGCGCCGGCGGGGACTACGCCGCGGTGGACGGCGACTGGGCCGCGGCCTTCGGCGTCTCGGCGCGCGGCGCGGTCCTGGTGCGGCCGGACGCGTTCGTGGCCTGGCGGAGCGGCGACGGCCAGCCCGAACCCGAGAAGGTGCTCGCCGACGTCCTCGACCAGGCGGCCGGCACCGCGACCGTGGCCGCGATGGCGCGCTGACGATGACGGCGCCGGCCGGGGAGCGCGCGACGATGCGCGAGGAGCTGTCGGCGATCGCCGGCCCCATACTGGCCCGGATCAGGGAGCATCCCTTCTGGGCCGGGCTGCGCGACGGCACGCTGCCGTCGGCCTCACTGTGGTACTTCGCCGAGCAGGACGCCCGCCACGTCGTGCCCACGTACGCGCGGGCACTGGCCCGCTGCGGCGCGGTCGCCGACCACGACGCGCACGGCGCGCTGCTCTGCTCGGCGGCCAGTGCCACGTTCGGCTCGCTCTCCCGGCTGGACAGCGAGCTGACCAAGCTGGCGGAGGCGCTCGGCAAGCCGCCGGGCGCCGCCGCCGTCACACCCGCCCCGCCGATCCACGCGCACACCTCCTTCATGCTCGCGGCGCCCGCCGCCTCGTTCGCCTCCGGCGTCGGCGGGCTCCTGCCCATGACCTGGTTCCATCTCGAAGTGTCCGACGATCTGAGGGAACGGCACGAGCCCGGATCCCGCTACGCCGCCTGGATCGACCAGTACTGCCCCGAGGGGGGCTTCTACCGGGAATACGTCGCGGCGTACCTGGACTTGGTCGACGAGGTGGGCGGGCAGTGCTCGGCCGGCGAGCGGGGCCGGCTCGTCGACCATTTCCTGCTCGGCGCTCGCTATGAGTTTTCGTTCGTTGACGCAGCGTGGCAGCGGAAGGGGTGGTCGGTGTAGGACCATGCTTCGGGGCGGCGTTTCGAGCAGGCGTCGAGCCTGCCGGACCAGACTCGGCCCGACAACTCCCGGTTTATCCGGTGACCAGCACATTCTTGGAGTATGCGGCATGGGTATCACACCGAGTTCGACACGGAGAAATCGCGGTGCGTGGTATCGGACACGAGCCATTCGAGCACTCATACTCGCTGCCGGTATGAGCGTCGGAATCGCGTCCGTCGTGCCAGGCGCCTCGGCACAGGCCGGATCGCAGGCGTCGAGCGGCAAGAAGTACTACCTCGACTGCGGTGCCGGCAACGACTCCGCCACCGGTACGTCGGCCGGGACCGCGTGGCGGACCCTCGCCCGCGTCAACACGGTCACCTTCCAGCCCGACGACTCCATCCTCCTGCGCAGGGGCACCACCTGCAACGGCGTCCTGCAGCCGCAGGGGTCCGGTACGGCCGGCAAGCCGATCAGGGTCAGCGCCTACGGCAGCGGGGCCCGCCCGGCGATCGTCGGGGGCGGCGCCCGCGCGGCCGTGTTCCTGCGCAACGTCCAGGGCTGGGAGATCCGCAACCTCGACGTCTCCAACCCGGGCGCCGCCGACGGAACCCCGCGCACGGGAATCTACGTGCTGCTGGAGGACTACGGCACCGGCAAGCACTACGTGGTCGAGGACGTCAAGGTCCATGACGTGCCCGGCTGCGACTGCCTGCAGCCGGAGCTCGAGAACAGCGGCGGCATCCTGTTCAAGGCCGCCGGGTCGAGCACGCCCACCGGCTTCGACGAGATCCGGGTGTCCCGCAACGTCGTCTCCGGCGTCGACAACATCGGGATCGGCACCCTGTCGCAGTGGTCGCGCCGTACGCCCCTGTATCCGTCCGGCTCGAACTCGTTCGTCCCGATCACCAACGTGCACATATTCGCGAACAAGCTCAGCGACATGGGCGGCGACGGCATCCTCGTGCAGAACGGCGTGGACTCGCTCACGGAGTTCAACATCGTCAACGGGTTCGGCCGCCGCGCGACGGCCTCCCACGCCGCGATCCTCGCGTTCAACTCCGACCGCCCGGTGATACAGCACAACGAGGTGACGGGCGGAGCCGCCTTCCCGCCGTCCTTCGCCTTCAGCGTCGACGCCGCCAACTCCGACATCGTGTACCAGTACAACTACAGCCACGACAACAACGGCCCGTTCATGCTCCTGTGCGCGTTCACCGGAACGAACACCGACGGAGCGACGATCCGTTACAACGTCAGCCAGAACGACAAGGACCTCCTGCTGGGGACATTCCAGATCCCCGTCATCGCCAACGGCTGCGACGTCCCCGTAACGGATGTGAAGATCTACAACAACGTGGTCCACAGCACATCCGCCACGGCGCTCGTCGGGACCCTCCACCCCACCCCGATGACGGTGAAGAACAACATATTCGTCGGCCGGCCGGAAGGGTCGACGATCGTCGACACGGTGGGGGTGTACGACCACAACCTTTACCGCAACATCACCTCGGTGCAGCCGGGCGACACCCACGCGGTGACCGGCGACCCCCTGTTCACCAGGCCGGGAGCCTCCGGGACCGCCGGCGTCCTCGGATTCCGGCTCAAGTGCGGCTCCCCGGCCATCGGGGCCGGCACCGTCATCCCGGACAACGGCGGCCATGACCTCTACGGCTTCCGGGTGCCGGGCGACGCGGCGCCGAACATCGGCGCCTACCAGGGGCCGTGCGCCGACCGCTAGCTCCGCGCGACTCACAGCGGGCAGCCTCCCCGTCCGGGGAGGCTGCCCGTCCGCTGTCCGGCCGCGGACCGTGGGCGGAGACGACGGGGCCGCCGCGCCACGCTCGCCCGGCACCCGAGGAGTTCTCGATCCGGGTCGGTCAACATCGGCAGACCCCTGAGATCGGAGACCGCCATGACGCCCGTGACCTCGCCGGTCGGCCTGATCGGCCCGGACGAGTTACTGATCTTCCTGATGCAGGTCGGGCTGCTGCTGCTCTGCGCGCTGCTGCTCGGACGGCTGACCCAGCGGCTGGGGATGTCGGCCATCGTCGGCGAACTGTGCGCGGGCGTGCTCGTCGGCCCCTCGCTGCTGGCGCGGGTGGCGCCGGGACTGAGCGACTGGCTGCTGCCCCGCGACACCGCCCAGTTCCACATGCTCGACGCGGTCGGCCAGGTCGGCGTGCTGCTGCTCGTCGGCATCACCGGCATCCACATCGACCTGCGGCTGGTGCGCCGCCGGGGGGTCACCGCGGCCCGGATCAGCCTCGCCGGAGTGGTCATCCCCCTCGGGCTCGGCGTGGCCGTCGGGCTCCTGCTGCCGGACTCGCTCGTCCCCGGCTCCGCCGACCGCAGCACGTTCGCGCTGTTCCTGGGGGTGGCGATGGGCGTCAGCGCCATCCCGGTCATCGCCAAGACGCTGATGGAGATGCGCCTGCTCCACCGCAACATCGGGCAGCTGATCCTGTGCGCGGTCACGGTCGACGACATCGTCGGCTGGCTGCTGCTGTCCGTCGTCTCCGCCATGGCGACCACGGGGGTGCGGACGGGGAACATCGCCCTCTCCATCGGCTGTGTGGCCGCCGTCGTCGCCGTCGCCGTACTCGCCCGCCCGCTCGTACGGACCGCGCTGCGGGCGGCGGACCGCTCCGACAGCAGGCGGGACGGCGGCGTGACGGTCACGCTGGTGGTCATCCTGGTGCTGCTGGCGGCGGCCGCGACACAGGCCATGAAACTGGAGGCGGTGTTCGGCGCCTTCGTGTGCGGGATCGTGATCAGCAGTTGCGGCACGCTGAACCCCGCCCGGCTGGCGCCGCTGCGCACGACGGTCCTGTCCTTCCTCGCCCCGCTGTTCTTCGCGACCGCCGGGCTGCGGATGGACCTCACCGCCCTGGCCCAGCCGACGGTCCTGCTGGCCGGGCTCGGCGTGCTGGTCACCGCGATCCTGGGCAAGTTCGCGGGAGCCTACCTCGGAGCCCGGCTCAGCCGGCTCGGTCACTGGGAGGCCCTCGCGCTCGGCACGGGCATGAACGCCCGCGGCGTCATCGAGGTCATCATCGCGATGGCCGGTCTCCGGCTGGGCGTGCTGAGCGCCGAGATGTACACGGTCATCGTGCTGGTGGCCATCGTGACGTCGGTGATGGCGCCGCCTCTCCTGCGCCTGACCATGGCACGGGTCGAGCAGACCGCCGAGGAACGGCTGCGCGAGGAGAGCCACGAGGTCGAAAAGGTCCGCAACGCGGGCGGGACCGCCTGAAGGCGTCGGGGGCGTCGCCGTTGAACGGTGCTCGAGCGGTCTTCCAACCGGAGCGGAGAGCATGCGGTCATGCGTGAATCGACCCAGATTTTGATCATCGGTGGCGGCCCGGCGGGCTCGACCGCGGCCGGCCTGCTGGCCCGTGAGGGCTTCCAGGTGACCCTCCTCGAGCGCGACCGCTTCCCCCGCTACCACATCGGCGAATCGATCCTGCCGTCCTGCCGCCCCATCTTCGAGATGCTCGGGGTCTGGGACAAGGTCGAGGCCCACGGCTTCCAGCCCAAGGGCGGCGCGTTCTTCCAGTGGGGTCCCGAGGAATGGGAGGTGCGCTTCAGCAACCTGGGCGACGACACCCCCAACGCCTGGCAGGTCATCCGCAGCGAGTTCGACCAGCTCCTGCTCGACCACGCCCGCGAGCTCGGCGCCGAGGTGATCGAAGGGGTGAGCGTCCGCGACATCGAGTTCGACGGCGACCGGGCCGTCGCGGCCCGCTGGTACGACACCAAGGATCCCGAGAATGGCGGCCGCATCGAGTTCGGCCATGTCATCGACGCCTCGGGCCGCGGCGGCGTGCTGGCCACCCGCCATCTCAAGAACCGCCGGTTCCACGACGTGTTCCGCAACGTCGCCGCGTGGACGTACTGGAAGAACGCCAAACCGCTCGGCAAGGGACCCAGCGGCGCGATCGCGGTGTGCTCCGTCGAGGACGGGTGGTTCTGGGCCATTCCCCTCCACGACGGGACGCTGAGCGTCGGCCTGGTGACCGGACGCGACCTGTTCAACGACAGCCGTGGACGGCTGAACGGCGACATCCAGGCGGTCTACGACGAGGCGCTCGCGAAGTGCCCGACCGTCCTCGAACTGCTCGACGGCGCCGAGCAGGTGAGCGGGATGAAGGTCGAGCAGGACTACTCCTACGTCGCCGAGAGCTTCGCCGGCCCCGGCTACCTGCTCTCGGGCGACGCCGCCTGCTTCCTCGACCCCTTGCTGTCCACCGGCGTCCATCTCGCCACCTACAGCGCGATGCTCGGCGCGGCGAGCCTGTCGAGCGTGCTGCGCGGCGAGGTCGCCGAGCAGGACGCCTGGCGCTTCTACAACACCATCTACCACCACGCCTACCAGCGGCTCCTCATCCTGGTGTCGGTGTTCTACGAGAGCTACCGGGGCAAGGAGCACCACTTCTACAACGCGCAGCGGCTGACCTCCGACGAGCGCGATCATCTGAACCTGCAGGCGGCCTTCGACCGCATCATCACCGGCATCGCCGACCTGAACGACGCCGAACAGGCCTACCGGCTGGTCCAGGACCACCTGCAGGGGGCCGAGAGCGGTGATCCCAACCCCCTGAACAACCTCAACCGGGTGCACGAGATCAAGCAGTCGCCGTTCGATCCGGCCAATGCCGTCGGCGGCCTGTACCTGGTGACCGAGCCCCGGCTCGGCCTGCGCTCCAGCGAGGCCCCGCCGCCGCCCGGCCCCTCCTGAACGCACCGGATCCGCCGAGCCGCCCCCGCGGCCGGCGGGCCCGCAGGCCCGCGTTCCGTACGGCCGGTGGATCCGAGGGCTCACGTTCTTGTACGGCCTGCGGGTCCGAGGGCCCACACGTTGACCGGGACGCCGTCAGCTGCGACGGCGTCCCGGTCGTCGTCTGCGGGGCCGGTGGCATGAGCGGCCCGGCGGGGATCAGGTGGAGGCCGCCGCCTGGCCGAGCCGGCGGAGCGTCCCCTCGGGGTCGGCGAGAACAGGAAGCGCGGCGAACACCCCCGACACGCCGATCGACTCCAGCCGCTTCAGATGGGCGGCCACCCCGGGGACGTCCCCGGTCACGCCGGTCAGCCCGGCCGCGAAGTCGACGAGTCCCAGCTCCTCCAGCAGCCTCGCGTTCTTCCCCCCGACGGCGAAGTCCCAGACGTCGTAGCGGCGCTCCATCTCCTCGACCGCGCCCAGGAGGTCGGGGGGGATGATCGACCGCATGTGCGGCGCCTTCAGGCGCAGGGCGACGTCGGAGGCGAGAGCCGCACCGAGCTCGGCGTTCGCCTCGGCACGGGTGTCCTTGACCGAGATGAAGCTGAAGCCCCAGATCTCGATCGCCTCGGGATCGCGCCCGGCCTTCTCCGCCGCCGCCCGGACCGTCGCCACCTTCCGCTCGACGAGCTCGGCCGACATGCCGACGGTGGTGACCACCCCGTCGGCGATCTCGCCCGCCAGGCGCAGGCTTCTGGGGTAGTCCGCGGCAAGGTAGACCGGCATGGGATGGACCCGGGTGAGAGGCTCGGTGGTGTAGCCGTCGACCTGTGCCGTGCCGCCGCCGAGGATCGCCCGCACCGCCGTGACGTAGTCGTGCAGCTCCTGGGGGGTCCCGACCGGGGACCGTCCGACGACCCGCCTGGTGCTGCCGCCGTTCCCGACGGCGAGCATGACGCGGCCACCCGTCAGCTCGTGCAACGTGGAGATCGCGGTGGCGGTGGCGGCCGGGTGACGGAGAAACGGCGTGGTGACCATCGGCGTCAGAATCGCGTTCCGGCTTTCCTGCGCCGCCACCGTGAGCGACACGTACAACTCGTATGCGCGGGCCGGTGTGTCCCCGACCCCGATGACGTCATATCCGAGATCGTCGGTCAGCCGGACCAGATTTCGGAATGTGGAGAGGTCGTCCATCCACTCTATGATCGCGCCCAGTTTCACGAATCATTCCTCCACGCAATAATCACGCTCGGTTTCACGAGGAACATAAATAAATCGATATGGCGCGCGCAATATGGTTCGAGGTGCCGTCAAGCGGCGCTCGATGACGGCCGCCGGCGGGTGAATGCCCTATTCCAGTGATATGGATTCACATGCCCCGGAGTCGCGGGGACGTCCGCACGCGCCGCCCGCCGTACCCGGGAGGTCCGCACGCGCTGCCCGGCGGGTGACGGCGGCCTCGCCGGGACGCTCCGGCGACGCGTGTCGACCGGGGCTCGACCACGGCCCCAGCGGCCGCCCGGACACTTGCTCACGTTGGTAGCCCGGCTGCTGACGCGGCATGCCGCGTGAGACCTGCCCGTCGGCCGCGTAAGAGCCCAAGAGGAGCGTAATGGATATCGGAGTCTGCCTGCCGACCACCATCCCCGGTGCTGACGGCAGCCAGTTGATCGAGTTCGCACGCCGCGCGGATCGCCTCGGATTCCACAGCCTGACGGTGGTCGACCGGGTGGTCTACGACAACTACGACGGCATCGTCGCGCTTTCCGCCGCGGCCGCGGTCACCGAGCGGATCAAACTCGTCACGGCGATCCTGCTGGCCGCCTACCGGCCGAGCGCGGTGGAGCTGGCCAAGCAGCTCGCCAGCCTGGACCGCCTCTCCGGCGGCCGGCTCATCCTCGGCGTCTCCGCCGGGATGCGGCAGGACGACTACGTCGCGACCGGCGCCGACTACAACACCCGTGGCCGGCGCCTGGACGCGATGATCGAGGAGATCAGGGAGGTATGGAAGGGGGAGGGCCCGGTACCGGGTGTCGGCCCCCGCCCCACCAACGGCGACATCCCGATCTGGGCCGGCGGCCACTCGCCGGCCGGTCTCCGCCGGGCGGCCAAGTACGGGATCGGCTGGATCTCGCCGGGCGGCCCGCCGCACAAGTACCCGGAGCTGGTGACGAAGATCAAGGAACTCTGGGCCGAGGAAGGCCGCGCCGGTTCACCGAGGATGGGCGCCAACTGCTACGTGTCGCTCGGCCCGGACGGCAAGGAGCACGCCACCGAGCACATGCTCAGCTACTACTCCTACATGGGCACGATGGCGCAGCATCTCGCGGCGGGAGCCGTCACGGACGAGGGCAGGCTGCGCGACGTGGTGGACGGCTACGCGGCCAACGGCTGCGACGAGCTGCTGCTGCTGTCGTGCACGGCCGACCCCGACCACCTCGATCGGATAGCCGACGTGGTGCTGCGCTGACTCGGAGGACCTGATGGACACCCCTCGCGACCAAGGCCGGCCGCTGCGGATCATCATCATCGGCGGCGGCATCGGCGGACTGTGCCTCGCTCAAGGGCTGAGGCAGGCCGGTATCGACGACATCGTCGTGTACGAACGTGACGGATCCGCCCGGGGGCGGATGCAGGGATACCGGTTGCGGATCAGTCCCGAGGGGGAGCGGGCACTACGGCAGTGCCTGCCCCGCCAGGCGCAGGACCTGCTCACCGCGACGTCGAACACGCGGCAGGAGGAGGGCCTGGCGGCCTACGACGAGCAGCTCAACCCGCAGTGGGCCCCCGCGTTCGACGATCCGCGCGGCGACGCGCCGGACAAGGTGGACGCGGTCGACCGGGTGACGCTGCGCCGCATACTGCTCGCCGATCTCGACGGCGTGGTGCGCTTCGGCAAACGGTTCACCCGCTACGAGCAGGTGGACGGGCGGGTCGTGGCGCACTTCGCCGACGGCGGCTCGGACACCGGCGACGTGCTGGTGGCCGCGGACGGGGCGAACTCCCAGGTGCGCGCCCAGCTACGGCCGGCCGACCGCGCCCATGACCTCGGCGTGCGCGCGATCCTGTCCCGCACCCCGAGGGTCCGCGCGATCGAGGCCGGGTTGCCGGAGGTCCTGCGCGACCGGTTCGTCAACGTGACGGGATCGAACGGACTCCGCCTCGCGCTGATGCCCATGGTCTTCCGCACCCCGCCGCGGGAGGCCGCCGAGCGGCTCTGGCCAGGCCTGGGATTCGACGACACCGAGGACTACTACATGTCGGTGTTCAGCGTGCACCGCGAGGTGCTCGGACTGCCCGACGACTCGTTCTTCGCCATGACCGGCGAGGAGCTCCGCGAGCTGGTGCTCGAGCGCACCGCCGGCTGGCACCCGCACCTGCACGGCGTGTTCGCCCACGCCGAGGCGGAGGAGACCTACCCGCTCGCGCTGCGGGCCACGCTGCCCGTCGAGCCCTGGGCGCCGGGGAACGTGATCCCGCTCGGCGACGCGGTGCACACGATGCCGCCCACCGGCGGGGTCGGCGCCAACACCGCCCTGCGCGACGCCGCCTCGCTGTGCCGCGCGCTGACCGCGGTGACGCGCGGCGAGCGGCCGCTGCTGGACGCCGTGGCCGAATACCAGGCGGAGATGGTCCAGTACGCGACCGAGGCGACGAACATGTCGCTGAAGATCGCCAAATGGTCCATGCAGAAGATCGACCTCAATGACAAGAAGCTCTCCCAAGCGTAAAAGGAGCCACGCAAGTGACGAGCATTCCCACGGACACCAGCCGTCCAGCCGGAATCCTGCGGCTGGCAAATTCCTTTTGCGACGCCAAGGCGCTGCTGACCGCCGTAGAACTCGACCTGTTCACCGTCCTGCACGCCGGCCCGGCCAGTGAGGAGGAGATCCGCCGCCGCCTCGGACTGCACGGCCGGGGCCTTTCCGACTGGCTCGACCTGCTCGTCGAACTGAACCTGCTGGAGCGCGACGGCGCCCGCTACCGCAACGGCGCGGGCGCCGACCGCCATCTGGTGCGCGGCGCGGACTCCTACATCGGCGGGTTCATCGAACGGTCCAACCGCAACCTGTATCCGGCGTGGGGCAGGCTGTCCGAAGCGCTGCGCAGCGGCAAGCAGCAGTCCGGGAGCGACTTCGAGGCGGTGGTGGACAACCCGAAGGTGCTGGCCCAGTTCATCAACTCGATGGACGCGCTGACCGGCGTGCTCGGCCCGCAGCTGATCGAGGCCTACGACGGATGGTCCGGCTACCAGTCCGTGCTGGAYGTCGGCGGMTGCCGSGGCGGTCTGGTGTCGCAGGTCGTCAGGGCGTATCCGCATCTTTCCGGTGCCGTTTTCGACCTGCCGCAGATGTCGCCCTTCTTCGAGGAGAAGGTCGCCGAGCAGGGCCTGGCGGGCAAGGTGACATTCCACGGTGGCAGCTTCTTCACCGACCCGCTCCCGTCGGCGGACATCGTGATGCTCGGGCACGTGCTGCACGACTGGGACCTGCGGCAGCGGAAGTTCCTGGTGGAACAGGCCTACCGGAGCGTCAACCCCGGGGGCGTGCTGCTGGTCTACGACCGCATGCTCGACCGTGAGTCCAGCCGTGTCGAGAACCTGGTGATCAGCCTGGACATGCTGCTGGTCACCGACGGCGGCTCCGAGTACACCGTGGCCGAGCTGCGAGGACACGCCGAAGGGGCCGGATTCACCTCGGTCGAGGACCGCCCGCTCGGTGACGATGACACGCTCGTGGTGGCCCGCAAGGCGCGCTGACCGCGGAACCCGGTCACGGCGGGCGAGCAGACGCGGCCTCGCCCGCCGTGACCGTCCATCGCGGGAAGGCGGCGTGCCCGCCGTGGCCGTCCATCGTGGGAAGGCGGCGTGCCCGCCGTGACCGTCCACCCCGAAAGGGCGGCGTGCCCGCCGTGGCCGGCCGAGGACCTGTCTGGAGAGTTCCGCCGAAGGAGGCGACCGATGATTGTGGTGTTCGGATCCACCGGCAATGTGGGGCGGCACGTCGTGACCGGGCTGGTGGACGCCGGCGAGCGGGTACGCGCCTTCACCCGTGATCCCGCCCGCGCCCGGTTCGATGAGAGCGTGGAGGTCGTCACGGGAGACCTCAAGGACCCCGGCGCCGTGCTCGCCGCGCTCGCCGGTGCGGACGGCGTCTACGTGGCGACCAGCCCTGACGCGCTGGCCCACGAACTCACCGTGGCCGCGGCGCTGCGCCGGTGCGGCGTCGGCCGGGTGGTGAAGCTGTCGTCCGTCGCCGCCAACGCGCCGGTGACCGACTCCTACGGAGCGGCGCACGCGGCCGCCGAAAACGCCTTCATGGAGTCGGGGGCCGAATGGACCGCGTTGCGTCCGGCCGGATACATGTCGAACGTGCTGCAGTGGAGAGCGTCGATCACGTCGCAGGGCAGGGTCTACCAGCCCTACGGCAAGGTCCGGCGGGCCGTGATCGATCCGGAGGACGTGGCCGCCGTCGCGGTCGCCTGCCTGACGACGGCCGGCCATCACGCGAAGGCCTACCAGCTCACCGGACCCGAGGCGCTGACGGCACCCCAGCAGACGGCCAGGGTCTCCGCCGCGCTCGGCCGCCCGCTGGAGTTCGTCGACGTCGATCCGGAGCAGGCCAGGAACGGCATGATCCGCGCGGGGATGCCGCCGGAGCTCGTGGACGGGCTGCTCTCCTCGATGGCGGATCCCGGTCCGTTACGGGGCGGCACGCCGCAGCCCACCGTGCGGCAGATCACCGGCCGCCCACCGGCGACGTTCGACTCCTGGCTGGCCCGGCACCTGACGGAACTCCGCGGCTGACTCCCCGAGGGGATCAGCCGCGTGAGCCGAGGGGATCAGCCGCGTGAGCCGAGGGGATCAGCCGCGCGAGGGAGGACGGCCGCCGGCTTTGCGGCAGAGGACCAGCGTCTCGTTGTCGTCGAGCCGCCGGTGACTCACGGAGGCGAAGCCGGCGGACCCGGCGAGTTCGGTCAGTTCGCCGATCGTGTACTCCGAGCCCTCTTCGGTGACCAGCGCCATGATGAGGCTCGCCAGCAGGTTGTCGATGTCGGGGCGCTCGTCGTCCAGCATCCGGTCGTGCACCAGCAGCACCCCGCCGGGGTTGACCGCCTGGAAGGCCTTGCGCACCAGCTCCTCCCGCCGCCGGTGCGGCCAGTTGTGCAGGATGTGCCCGAGGATCAGCACATCGGCGCTTGGCAGCGGGTCGCGGAAGAAGTCTCCGGCGTGGAAGCGCACCGCCCCGGCCGTGCCCAGCTCGGCCATGTGCTCCCGGAACAGCGGCTCCATCTGCGGCAGGTCGAACACGTGCCCGGCCAGCCCGGAGTGCGTGATGACGAGCTGCCCCGCCAGGCCGCCGCGGCATCCGCCGACATCCAGCACCGAACGGTATCCCGACCAGTCGACCGCCTCGGCCAGCAGCGGGATGAGCGGCCGCAGGGTGCCCTCCATCATGCGCACATAGCGCCGCAACTGTTGTGGATCGTCCAGCATGGCGGCGAAACCGTCGGCCGCCGAGCGCGGCCGGCCGCTGCGCAGCGTCTCGGTCAGCCCGTCCCAGACCGGGTACAGGTTCGCCTTGGCCCCCAGCAGGGCGCCGCCGACGTAGCCGGGCAGGCCGCTGACGAGGTAGCGGTCCGGGCCGGCGGTCGCGCGGTAACGGCCTTCTTCCTCCTCCAGCAGGCCGAGCGCGACCAGCAGCCGAAGGAAGTCGCGCAGCCCGCGGCCGTGCAGCCCCAGCCGCCCGATGATCTCCTGCTCGGTGGCAGGGCCGCCGTGCAGCACGGTGAACAGATCGAGCTCGACCGCCGTGAGCAACGCCTGCGCCTGGCAGAAAGCATTACCGAGCCGGAGAATGCCGTGCACAGAGCCGATGCCGGGAGCTGTGCTCACCATCGGCGGCCTCCTTTCCCATCGCCGACCACAACGTCGCGATCGTGCCGCACCACCTTGGAACATCACTCGAAGGCCGGCGGTCGCCTCCGGCGGCCGCTACACCGGTTCTCGAGCCCGGCACGAAGATCCGGTCGCACAGTACTCCTGGCAACGTACCGACGACCTTGGGAACGGTGATGGCGATGCACGTGAGCGCGACCAAGGAAACGTGCGCGGTGAGCAGCATGTGCGTCTACCGCGCGCCCAGGGTCTTCGATCAGGACGAGGACGGCACGGTCGAGGTCATCGACCCGAATCCCCCCGCTGAGCTGCACGAAGACGTCCGGAGTGCGGCGCGCGGCTGCCCGACCAGGTCGATACACGTCGAGTGATCGTCGAGGGCGTCTGGAAACACCGGCCGCATGCTGTGGAGAGCTGCGGGACCAACCGAAGGAGACGTGGATGTGCGGCATCGCCGGCTGGGTGGACTTCGGGCGCGACTTGACGCTGGAGCGGCCGACACTGCAGGCAATGACCGATACGCTGGCCAAACGGGGTGTGGACGACCAGGGGCTGTGGGTGCGGGGCGACGTCGCGCTCGGGCACACGCGCACCGCCGTCATCGACCTGGCCGGCGGCGCGCAGCCGCTGACCGTCGAGGAGGACGGCCGTCCCGTCGCGGTGATCGTCTACAACGGCGAGGTCTACAACTTCAAGCAGCTGCGGACCGAGCTGCAGGCGCGGGGGCGACGCTTCCGCACCCGTAGCGACACCGAGGTGGTCCTGCGCTCCTACCTCGAATGGGGGCCCGACTGCGCGAAGCGGCTTGAGGGCATCTTCGCCTTCGCCGTCTGGGACCTGCGCCGCGAGGAGCTCGTCCTGGTCCGCGACCGGCTGGGTGTCAAGCCCCTGTTCTACACCCGGCTGCCCGAGGGCATCCTGTTCGGTTCCGAGCCGAAGGCGCTGCTGGCCAACCCGCTGGTCCGCCCGGTCGTCGCGGTCGAAGGGCTCCAGGAGCTCTTCGCCACCGCCAAGAAACCGGGACAGTCGGTCTTCCGTGACATGCGGGCGCTGCTGCCGGGTCACACGCTGACCGTCGGCCGCGGGGGCGTGGTGGACCGGACGTACTGGACGCTGGAGGCGCGGCCGCACACCGACGACCTCGACGGGACCGTCACCAAGGTCCGCTCGCTGCTGGAGGACATCGTGCTCCGCGAGCTGGAGGCGGACGTCCCACTGTGCACGGCGCTCTCCGGCGGCGTGGACTCCAGCGCCATCACCGCGATCGCCGCCAAGTGGCGCCGGGAGCTGGACGGCGAGCGGGTGCGGACCTTCGTGACCACCTTCGACGACTACGCCAGGAACTTCCAGCCCGACGACGTCCGGTTCTCCCCCGACGAGCCGTACGCGGCGGAGGTCGCCCGGCACCTCGGCTCCGATCACGTCAAGATCATGCTGAACACCCAGGACCTGATGGATCCGGAGACGCGCCTGGCGGTGCTGCTGGCGCAGGACATGCCGACCACGCTCGGCGACATGGACACCTCGAACTATCTCACCTCGCGCCAGATCAAGACCCACTCCACCGTGGCACTGGCGGGGGAGGTGGCGGATGAGATCTTCGGCGGATACAACTGGATGTACAACCCGGACCTGCTCAACGCCGACGTCTTCCCGTGGGTGGCCAACGAGACCCGCCAGCAGGGCTCTCCCACGGGTCAGGGCAGGAGACTCTTCGACCAGGGGCTCATGCGGAAGCTCGACATGAACCACTACTACGCCGACCACTACCGCCAGGCGCTGGCGGAGGCGCCGCACCAGGACGGGGAGGACGCCAAGGAGCGGCAGATGCGCTCGGTCGGCTACGTCACGCTGACGCGGTGGCTGCCCATGCTGCTCGACCGCGACGACCGGCTCTCCATGGCGCACGGCCTCGAACTGCGGGTGCCCTACGCCGACCACCGGCTCGTCGAGTACATGTACAACACCCCCTGGAGCTTCAAGACCTTCGACGGCAGGGAGAAGAGCATCCTGCGCGCGGCGGTGCGCGACCTGGTGCCGCCGTCCGTCCTGGAGCGGACGAAGAGCCCCTGGCCGGTCACCCAGGACCCGGCCTACACCAAGATGCTGCACGACGAGCTGTCCGCCCTGGTCGCCGACGCCTCGTCACCGGCCCTGCCGTTCCTGGACACCGACGCGGTACGGCACACACTCGACCATCCCTCGAGCATCGCTCACGAGTGGGTGAGCAGGATGCACATCGAGATGGCACTGCAGTTCAACACATGGCTGAGGCACTACAACGTAGAGCTGGCGATCTGACATCCGCGAGGTGGTCAAGCATGGATTTTGCCGATGTGCTGCGCAGGCGCCAGATGGTGCGCAGCTACACCGATGAGCCTGTGTCCGACGACGCGCTGAACCGCATCCTGCAGGCGCTGCGCCGCGCGCCCAGCGCGGGGTTCAGCCAGGGGCACCGGCTGGTCGTCGTCACCGACGCCAAGCTCCGGCAGCAGGCCGCCGACATCGCCGAGGGCCGGTATGTCGAGCTGGGCTTCCCCCCGTGGATCTCCGAGGCGCCCGTGCACATCTACGTCGGCACGCGCGAGAACTCCTACCACGAGCGCTACGGGGGAGCCGAGCAGGTCCGGCCCGGATACACGGAGATTCCCTGGCCGGTGCCGTTCTGGTGGTTCGACTGCGGCGCGCTGTTCATGCTGCTGCAGCTCGCCGCGATCAACGAGCAGCTCGCGACCGGGTACTTCAGCTCCGTCTACACCGACGAGCTGGCCGCCCTGGCACAGGTTGCCGGCCTGCCGGACGACGTCGCCCTCGCCGGCGTCCTCACCGTCGGGCACCCCGACGACGGCCGCTCCCTGCCCATCCCCGCGAACGCCGTTTTCCGCAAGCCGAACGATGAGCTCATCGAGTGGCGCCGGTAGGCCGGGCCGGGCCGGGACGGCGGCGCCCAGGGACATCATCGGATAGGGAGTGACAACTGTGAGGAAAGTTGCGGCAACTCCGGCGGACCGGCGCATCGTCGTCCTCGGCGGGGGCATCGCCGGTCTGGCGGGGGCCATCGCCCTGGCCAGGCGCGGCTATCCGGTCACGCTGATCGAACGGGACCCGCCGCCGCCGGCCGACCGCGACCAGGACCCCTTCCTGGCGTGGAAACGCCGCGGCGTCCCCCAGTTCCGCCTGCCCCACGGCTTCTCGGCCCGGGCCCGCAGCCTGCTGGCGGCCCACGCGCCCGACGTCCTCGAACGGCTCCGGGCCGACGGCATCGAGGAGATCAACGTCTTCAAGCAGCTCGTCGCCCCGGAACTCTGGCAACCCTCCGACGACGAGTTCACCGTCGTGTGGGCCCGGCGGTCGGCCTTCGAGCTCGCCCTGCGGCGCAGCGCCGAAGCCGAACCGGGCATCCGCCTGCTCAGTCCCGAGGTCGCGAGCGGGCTGTGCTTCGAACGGTCCCCCGGCGGCCCGCCGCGGGTCACGGGGGTCCGCCTGGCCGACGGCCGCGAGCTGGACGCCGACCTGGTGCTCGACTGCGGCGGCCGGCGTTCACCCGTGTCCCGGTGGCTCGCGGCCGAGAAGGCTCACGTCCGTACCGAGCTCCAGGACTGCCAGACCGTCTACTTCAGCCGCTACTACCGCTTCACCCCCGGCTGCGACCTGCCCAAGACCGCTGTCGCCGTCCTCCGGGGAGAGCTCGAGAGCGTCATGTACCTCGGCTTCCCCGGCGACCACGACACTTTCGCCATCTGCCTCGAAGCCCGTCCCGATGACAGGGACATGCGGCTCCTGCGCCACACGTGGGCATGGGAGGCCACCGCCCGCAGCATCGAGGAGGTGGCGCCCTGGATCGACCCGGCCAACGCCACCCCCGTGAACGAGGTCCAGACCATGGGCGGACACCACAACGTCCGCCGGCGCTACGTGGTCGACGGCCGCCCGATCGTGCTCGGCCTGCTCGCCGTCGGCGACGCCCTGTGCACCACCAACCCCGCCTACGGCTGGGGGGCGTCGATGGCACTCACCTACGCCTTCGCCGCCGCGGAGGCCGTCGTCCGACACGACCCGGATCCGGTCGCGGTGGCGCTCGCCTATGACGCCGCCACCACGAGCGAGGCCGACGCCGTCTATCGGGAGTCGGCCGCCATGGACCGGGCCCGCATCTACCGCCACACGGGGCAGGCCGTGCCCGAGCACGACCGCGCCGAGATGGAACGCCAGCACCTCATCGCAGAGGCCGTCTCGGCCGGGGTGTTCTTCGACCTCGAAGTCGGCCGGGCCTTCTGCCGCCGGGTCAACCTCGCGGGCCCCGCCGATGCCGTGCTCGACAACCCCGACATCACCTCGCGGGCCAGGCACGCCCACGACCGGCTCACCTCCGCGCCGGCCCCGAAGGCCGGTCCCGACCGCCAGGAGCTGCGCTCCATCGTCCTGGCGGCCCGGCCCAGATCCACTGCCTGAACCGCGGCCCACCGCCCCCGGGCGGATGGCGACCGAGGCCACGATCGGCCGCGAGGGGGGCCTCCGCCGAAACTCCGACTCTGACGCGCGACGTGACGGTTCCGGGAGTTCCCTCCCGGAACCGTCGCATGTCAGAAGGACGACGCGGCGGGAGGATCGCGCTCCGGTCACCTGGAGCGGGCATCCGGCCGCGCCACGCCACGCCCCCCGCC
>NZ_NGFP01000095.1 GCF_002149035.1 Streptosporangium minutum | reverse complement strand
GGCCGAGGCGGCCAGGACGACCAGTCCTGCGGCGACTGCCAGGATCTGTCTTCTCATCGAGAGGTCCGTTCACTTGTTCAGCAAGGTCAGGGCCTTGGCCAGCGCGGGGTCGCGCCCGGCGGCCGCGTCCGCCGGGGTCAGGGGCACGTGGTGGTCGGGGGGCACGCCGATCCGGTCGATCACCTCGCGGTTGGGCCCCAGGTGGCGCCTCGTGGGGAAGCCCAGCGTGGTGTTGTTGCTGAGCAGGTGCGGCTGCGCCGGGCCGGAGATGACCCCGGCGGTTCTGGTGCCGACCAGCTGACCGATACGCAGGTCCTTGACCGCGGAGCTGACGTGCTCGCAGGCCGAGGCGCAGCTGCGGTCGGTGAGCACCACCAGCGGCAGGTTGAGCAGCTCGACGGTGTCGTCGGTCCGCCCGGTTTCGCACTTGCCGTCCACGGTGCACTGGTAGGCGGTGACCTTGCCGTGGGCGAACGCGCTCACCAGCCGGGTCGCCTCCACGGGGCTGCCGCCGCCGTTGCCGCGCAGGTCCAGTACGACGCCGGTGAGCGTCCGGCCGGTACGCAGCCTGGAGATCGCCTTGAAAACCCTGTCCGCGGCGTCGGGAGCGAACCCGCGCAGCCGTACATAGGCGATGTCGTCGTCCAGCAGCTTCGACTGCACCACTTGCAGGGCGGCCAGATCCCGCTGGTAGAGGCCGGGCTTGAGCGTCACGCTCCAGCGGCGGCCGGTGCTCTGCCGCAGGACCCGCAGCCGGACCGGGCGCGCCTCCGGGTACTCCGGGTAGAGGGCGGCGATCGCGGGAGTGGCCTTCCCGTCGATGAAGGGCGCCGATCCGTTGACCGATTCGACGATGTCGCCCGGGCGCAGCCCGGCCGCATGCGCCGCGCCGCCCTGCACGGTGGTGACGAACAGCGGGGGGAGGGCGACGCCGGGGTTGCCGTCCACCTGCGGGCCGTTGACGTTCGCCAGGAAACCCAGGCCGTAGCCGTCGCCGTCGTAGTAGTCGGGCGGCCGCTTGACGTCGTGCGCCCAGCGGGCGTGGTTGTCGCCGAGGCCGGCCACGATGGCCTCGAGGGTGACGACGGCCAGCTTGTCGTGGAGGTCGGGGACCTGATCGGTGGTCTTGCGGTAGGCGGCCTCGAAGGCGGTCCAGTCGGTCTCGCGGTCGCCGGTCAGCGCCGGCATGCCCGCCTCGGGCACGTCGCGTCCGTTGCGGTTGAGCTCCTGTGTCAGGGCGGCGAATCCGGCGCTCAGCAGCGAGCGTGCGTCCAGCGTGGCGCCGCTGTAGTAGTTGCCGAGGATGCAGAAGTAGGCCTGCTCGATGACGTCGATCGTGGTGGCCGTCTCCGTCCCGGGAGCTCCCTGGGGCGCTGCGCAGACCGTGCCGGCTGCCGTGCTCGCCTGGCTGCGCGGCGGCGCCGGTGCCGTACAGGCCGCCGCCAGGAGGAGGGCGAGCCCGGCGGTCGCGGCCCTGATGACGGTCATGACAGGCGCCTGCGGAGCCACCAGAAGCAGAACCACGTGAGGGCGAGGGTGAGCAGGGCGTAGATCCCGGTCTCGATCCACTGGAAGGGCCAGAAGCGCTCAAGGGGCTGGTAGGTCGCCTGCTGCCGGTAGCCGAGCCGGTTGATCTCGACGATGCAGCCGCCCCCGCCGGCCGCCGACGGTGCGCAGGGGCCCGACGTGGTGGAGATCCGGGCGGCGCCTTCGGCACCGGTGCCGAGCGTACGCCCGGACGGATCGACCAGGTTGGCGGACAGGACCCAGGCGCCCGCGTGACCGGGAACAGCCGACCTCAGTTGAATCTCCACATATCCGCCTCGGTCCCGGTTTATGCCGATGCCGTCCACGTTCGTCTTGCCGAGCTCGAAGGTCGAGGTGATCGGGGGCATCAGGTGGGGCCGGACCAGCAGCGGCATGGCGAGCTGGATCGCGGCGAAGACGGCCAGGGTGAGGGCCATGGCGGGCAGCGTGCGGCGCACCAGCATGCCCACGGTCACGCCGAGGACGAAGGTGAAGGCCGCATACCCGATCGGGGCGATGCCGCGCGCGCCGAACACCAGGGGAGCCATCAGGGCCAAGTTCTCAGCGGCTGATTTGTCCAGAGGGTCGGACCACCAGGTCACCATGAGGCCGCACAGGCCGGCGACGGCCATGGCGGTCAAGCCCATGAGCCCGAGCTTGACCGCCAGCCAGCGGCCGCGGGTGATGCTCTGGTTCCACACCATCAGGTGCGTGCCCGCCTCCAGCTCGCGGGTGATCAACGGTGCTCCCCAGAAGAGCCCGGCGAGGGCGGGCAGGAGCAGCACGACGAGAGTCAGGGCCGTGAACGAGGTCTCGTGCCCGCCGAAGAACCGGTCGTAGAAGCGGTCGCAGGTGTTGTCCTGGGTGCAGGCTGCGATCCCGGCGGAGTAGTCGGAGGCCAAGCCGGGGCCGGTCAGGGCCAGGGCGGTGGCGAGGATGACGAGCAGGGCGGCCATCATCGCGGCCGAGCCGCGGAACTGGCGCCAGGTCAGCCAGATCATCGCTGCACCTCCAGGGCGACTCGCTGGTCCGCGCTGCGCTTGTCCATGTAGGCCAGGACGAGGTCTTCCAGACTGAGTTGGGTGACCGCCCAGGCGGGGTCATGGATCGGGGCGTCGGTGCGGATCACGTACGTGCTCTGCCGGTCGGTGTGGCGCGCGGAGACCACATGCTGGTCGGCGGGGAGCCGGTCGGGATCACGGCGCGGGCCGGTGAGCCGGTGATGGGTGGCCAGCAGCTTGTCGACCTCCCCGGCCACCTGGACGCGGGAGTCGACGAGCACGATCAGGAAGTCGCACACCCGTTCCAGGTCGGGGACCAGGTGGGAGGAGAGCACCACGCTGAACTCGTGCTCGACCGTGGCCTCCATCAGCCCCTGCAGAAACTCGCGGCGGGCCAGCGGGTCGAGCGAGGCGACCGGCTCGTCCAGGATCAGCAGCTCGGGCCGCTTGGCCAGGCCCAGGGTGAGGGCGAGCTGAGCACGCTGGCCGCCCGACAGCTTGCCTGCCCGCTGGGCGGGATCGAGGCCGAGTTGCGCGATCCGGTCCCGCGCCGTGGCGGCGTCCCAGCGGGGGTTGAGCCGCGCTCCCAGCCGCAGGTGATCGGCGACGCTCAGCCCGGCGTAGACGGGGGTGTCCTGGGCGACGAACCCGACCCTGGCCAACTGCGCCGGGCCACTGGCGGGACGGCCGCCCAGCACGGTGATGCCGCCCACCGTCGGCTCCAGCTGGCCGCTGGCCAGCTTCAGCAGCGTGGTCTTGCCGGCTCCGTTGGGACCCACCAGCCCGACGACGTGGCCCGCCGGGATGTCGATGGTGCACTCGCGCAGCGCCCAGCGCTTGCCGTATCTCCTGCCCAGCCCCTGGGCCTGTAAGACAGTGTTCACGCTATGTCCTCCTGAGCGGCGGTCCGAAAGGTCGTCATGAAGAGGGCCTCGATGCTTTCGTCGTCGAGGCCGGCCCGGCGGGCCTTGGCCAGCCAGCGCCGCAGTTCCAGCCGCAGCGGGCCGTGCGCGGCCAGCGAGGCGTTGGTGAGCGTCGCCGTCACGAACGTCCCCACCCCCGGCCGGGCGGCGACCAGGCCCTCGTGCTCGAGTTCCCGGTAGGCCTTCAGGACGGTGTTGGCGTTGATGGCCAGGTGCGCCACAACCTCCTTGACGGTCGGCATCTGGTCGCCCTCGCGCAGCACGCCGAGCCGCAGCGCATGCCGTACTTGCTGGACCAGCTGCAGGTACGGCGAAACACCCGACCTGCCGTCCAGATGGAACTCGATCATCGATTTCTCCATATATCTAGCTTGCTAGTACTTTAGAGTCACAGATGTTAAAGGATCATAAGGATCGGTGTACAGCCTCGCCCGGCGGCGTCCGAAGCGGTCCATCGCTCCTCAGCCCGGCCGCAGCCCTACGCTGCGGCAGAGGCGGAGAGCCCCGCCATGAGCGCCGGCGCCGCCGACGTGATCCCCCTCGGTCAAGATCGCCCCAGGTGTACGGCGAGGCGGTGGAGGCCTGTCTGCGCTCGGGCTGGCCGGGACGGCCGCACTGAACAGTGTGGAGGCCGCCGCCCCGGAGAAAGGCGAGACGGTACTCGTCTCCGGCGCCACCGGCGGTGCCGGCGCGCTTGCCGTGCAGCTGGCCGCCGCCCGCGGAGCCCGTGTGATCGCCACCGCCCGCCCCGGTACCGACGCCGCCTTCGCCGCCTCTCTGACCGGCACCGACGTCGCGGTCGTGGACTACGCGGCCGATCTCGACGCCCAGGTCCGGGCCCTCGCCCCCGAGGGCGTCGACGTGGTGCTGCACCTGGTGGGCGACGCCGCCCAGCTGGTGGGGCTGCTGCGTGAGGGCGGACGGATCGCCTCCACCCCCGGCCTGACCCAGGAGGCCGTCGAGACCGACGGCGTCACCGTCCACCCGATCATGGCCGACCTCACCCCGAAGACCCCCGCCACCCTGGCCGTCCTGGCCGCCGCCGGTGAGCTGCGCGTCCCGGTCACCGCGACGTTCCCGCTGGAGCGTGCGTCCGAGGCGTTCGACGCCTTCCGTACCGGGACCCTCGGCAAGATCACCGTCACCTGCGCCTGCCCCTTGGCTGGACCGCGCGGCCCGGACGCGGCGGCGGTCTCCTGACACGAATCCCGATACCAAACCCCTTCGTCGGCAGGCTCTTAGTGATCAAAAGCGTTTTCGGAGGTCAGCAACACCCTCTAAGCGTTGCCGCTGGTAGCGGGCCTGACCGACCCGGGGCGCTGGACTCATCGGACCGAGCGGACGACGTCGAGCATCTGCTGGTACGGGATGACGCGCTGGATCAGTCACCGGCCAGCTGGTGCATCACGAATCTGGGACGGTGATCCGCCGCAGTGTTCCAGGCGTGTCCGCCGCCGTGTTCTGGCGCCAGGGAACGGCCTTGAGTAGCCACAGTTCGTTTTCGTCATGACCGGCATACGTCGGATTGTCGGGCGGGGGCGCGCTCGGCGGGCTCGTACTCGACAGGTACGGAAGCGGCTGGCTGCCCGCCGTGGCGGTCGGCGTCGAGCTGGCCGCCCTCGCCCTCTTCTGGCCGGCCGGACGGGCCGCGACCTGACTCCGGACTGCTGAGTGTGATCGAACAAATCCGGCCCCCTCGCCGGGCTTGCGCGCTGCCATGTGCCGGGATCCGGACGCGTCTCCACCGCTACCGCTGATGGTGAGTCACCATCAGCGGTAGCGGTCAGGCGGGCGGCGCGGGTGGCGGCGGCGCGGTGTCAGGCCTGGTCGTGGAGTTGGGTGCGGGTGGTTTCGGCCTGTTCGGCGATGGTGGCCAGGACCGGCGGCGGGACGTGCTTGTCGCGGAAGGTGTCGACGAGCTGGTCCAGGACGACATCGGCCTGTTTGAGGTCGCCGGCGCGGGCGTGCGCGCGGGCCAGGCGGCGCATGGTGGCGTTGAGGGTGATGTTGTCGATCCCGGCGTCGGTGCCGGGGTCGAGGGTGGTCTGCACGACCGCGCCGAGTTCTTCGATGCTGGTGGCGGTGTCGGCGGGGCGCACGCCGATGCCGTTCTTGCCGAGGGTCAGGAAGTGGCGTCCGGCGTTGGTGCCTTTGACCATGTGCGCGTAGAGCGCGAGCGGGTGGTCGGGGTGGGCGGTGATGAGCTGATCCAGGGCGGCGTTGCCTCTGGCCAGTTGGGGGGCGTCGGAGCCGAGCAGGGCCAGCAGGGTGCCCTGTTGTGCGCCGATCAGCAGGTCGCCCGCCTGCCGGTCGTGTTGGCTCTGCGGGGGGCTGATCTGGATGGTGTGCTCGGGTGAGGTGACGGTGGAGCCGTCGGGGGCCTTGCACAGGGCGCGCAGCCGGTATGTGCCGGGTTGGGTGAAGGTGAGGCCGTCGGCGCCGTAGCCGAGGTAGGCGCTGTCGTAGAGGGCGGGGGTGGCGGCGTCGAGGGTGATAGGCCGGTGGCTGCCGCAGCCGCGGGCGATCGGCCGGAACGGGCGGACGGCTCCGGCCGGGTCGGTGACCAGGATGGTCAGGTGCTCGCCGCGGGGGCTGAGGTTGGGGAAGGCGGCGGCCTGGCCGGTGGTGCCGTCCAGGGACAGCTTGATCTCGGTGACGACGGGCTCGCCGTGGGAGAAGGTGTCGCGGCCGTACAGCTCCAGCCGCAGTCCGGACCGGCCGGTCGGCGGTGGGGTGAACTCCGTCGGAGCGGAACGATCAGCGGAACCCTGCGCCCAGGCATTGCCGCCCGGGACGATGTTGCGGTAGAAGCCGTGGCGCAGATGCCGCAGTTCATCGTCGGTGAACTGGTAGGCGAAGGCCGCCCAGTAGGCCTTGACGCGGACCTCTCGGTCCTCGCTGCCCGTATCGCCTGGGCGCCAGTACTGATAGTCGTAGTTCATCCACGACAGGTCGCCGTGGCCGCCCTGCGGCCCGGGCTTGTCCTTTTCCCAGCTGTGCTGCAGGTTGAGGGCGTGGCCGATCTCATGCACCCAGGTGCGGAGCGTCTTGCGTGTTTCCGGCCCGTCATCTTCGACCAGTTCGTCGGAGAACACGGCCATCCCTTGGCGTTGGAAGTCGTCTTCCCAGGGGCCGTCCTTGCCTTCGCCTTCGTCGTCCCAGTCGTAGTCGAACATGATGCCCCGGTTGCCGTCGACGTGACGGGTGGCGACGAAGCTCCACAGCTTCCACTGCTCGGTGTTGCGGTGGCCGCTGAAGTTGCTTTCCATCGCGGCATGGAGCTCGGCGTCGGACCACTTCAGGTCCGCGCCTGCCTTGTCGATGCCGATCTCGTTGACGGTGCCGGCCGTGCGTAGTTCGATCCCGGCCTCGGCGTAGGCCGACTGGACGGTGATCAGCTTCGTGGTCAGGCCGGGCGGGCGGGGATCGGTGCCGGTGAAGTACTGGGGGGCCGGTTTGGTGCCGGCCACGGCGTCGACCTCCCAGTCGATGGTGCGCAGGAACCGGGAGACGTAGGCGCAGGTGAAGGTGGTGGCGTCTGTCCCGTCGTCCGCGCTGCGGGTGAGGGTGGCGGTGCCGCCGGGGGCGAGCTTGTCCACGACCACCGAGATCTTCGGCGTCTGGGTGGAGTCGGCGAACTCCGCGGTGCCGGAGATGGTGGCGGGCAACGTGACGGGCTGGCCGCCCTTCAGGACGAAGGAGTTGAGGTATTGGCCCGTGGAGACGGAGAACGTGTCACCGGAGATCACCGGCACCGGGCCTGTCAGATCGATACGGAGATCGACCCGCTCATTGTCCCCCTCATCGTCGGTCGTGCCGGAGAAACGCCCCGCGGCCGGCAGCCGGGGTGCTCGGTAGGCGGCTGGTAGGGCGCCGAGGCCGGGCAGGACCTGCGCCCACGGGCCGATCTTCGTGGGCCCGTCGATCCAGTGGAAGTCCATCGCCTGGTCGCCCTTGATGAACACGGTCCGGTTGTTGCCTCCGGCATAGAGCATCAGGGCGTCGTCGAAGTCGCCGCGCATGTGTGCGGGTAGCTTCTTCCACCCCGCCTCACCTCGTGCGGTCAGAGGCCCTTCGTACTCGACGCCCCGCCCCCAGGCGATCAGTGCGCACCGCTCGCCCTTGATCAGGAGAGTCTTCCACGGTGTGCCCGCCACCTGCATCGCGGCGTCGATGTCGCTGCGGTATTCGGCCGGGAGGTAGGGCCCGAAGTTCGGCAGACCGGTGACCGGCCCCTCGTACTTCTGTCCGACGTTCCATTCCCAGTCCAGGCACCGGTCGCCGGCGATGAACACCATCCGCGTGCTGGTGTACGGCACGTGGAGGTCGAGCGCCGCCTCGGTGCAGCTGGCGTACGGCTCGGGCAGTGTCAGTTTCCTCTGGTGGATGTCTGTCAGCGGTCCTTCCCACACCAGCCCTGTCTCGCTGATCTGTGCGACCCGCTCGCCCCGCAGGAACATCGCCCTCCACGGGGCTTCCCGTGTCGGGATGATCCCGGTGAACCCTGTGGTCTTGGCCCGCATAAACGCCATTGTTCGCCTCCCGGCCAGGCCCTGAGGGCCCACGCCGATGACGCTAAAAGAGCGCATTGACGCCCACAATGATCAAAAAAAGATCACAACCTGTCAGGTTGGACCGAAACAACCAGAGCGGGACTCACATTTTCATTGCGGACCGTCTCATACCCTCGGCCCTCACCTTGGTTTCCTGTCGCGCCACCATCGGCAGCGCCATGGCGCAGTTCCTCCGTCTCGGCGCGGAGCCGCAGGTCCGGACCGCCGAGCACCCGACCTCCCACCTGGCCGCCAAGAGGGTAGATCCTCGGCTCCGCCGCCCCGTCCCATCAGCCTCGGAACCAGACAGCCGTAAACAACGCCCTCGTATGGCCTCATCCGGCCATCATCAGCACAGCAGTCAAGGCATCCCGTAACTGACTCATGGCTACGCGGCGTTCCAGCTGAGAGGTCAGATCGGCACACCCTTGCGGGCCGTACCGACCATCTTGGCCAGGATGAGCACGCCTGGCAGATCACCTTGGCCGCCGTCAGATACTCGCGGACCGGGTTGAACAGCAGCGTCGGCGACTCATGTTCCATGGCCCGGTCCAGAGCGCCGCCGGGGTCGCCCCCAGCCGCTCGGCCACCCGTGCCACCGCCGCGGTCACGTCGTCGGGCACGGACCCGAGCCAGGGCAGGGTGCACAGCTGGACCAGCATGCCCAGCCGGTCTACCGGCCCCCGCCCCTCCCCCGGATCGACGAAGGCCACATCCTCCGCCACCGGTGTGAAATACCCGATCAACTCATCGCCGACGATCTTCGGGGACGAGCGCAGCTGCTCCAGCCGCTTCTCGGAGAACATCTTCTCGAACAAGGGCTGCCGTCAAGAGACGTGTCACCAGCCGCAGACGCGAGAGAAGACACAGGTCAGCGGCTTGCATCGGAGATACCGAGATGGGCCCCGCAGGTCGATGCCTCTATGGAGGCACCCCTTTCCGACCTGCGAAAACGTTGCCGTTGGCGGCTGGTGGCACGTTTCTTGACGGCACCCCGCATCCGGCGGCCAGCCCCGCCTGGTTACTCGTGGCCGGTCTCCCGGTGGCTTTGAGCCGAGCCGGGAGGCCGGTGGTGTTGTGGTCATGCGGACGACGGACGCTCACCCGGCTGGATCGTCGGGTGCGGATGAGGTGGTCGCGCGGGTGTATCGATGGGCGAGTCGGCGCAGGTGCATGAGGAGCTCCGGCGGACCGGTGACGTCGAAGTCCGCGCCGAGCAGGCCCAGGTAGACGCCGAGGGCCTCGACGGTGTCCGCGCCGGTGTGCAGGACGCAGGTGCGCTCGTCGAGGCGTTCGACTGTTCCTGCCGCCGGCCCGATGCGATCGGCGATGACTTCGGCCGGCGCGTGCACGATGACCTGCGCCTGGTAGCGCCAGGCGGCGGCGGACACCCGGCGGGAGACGTAGGCGGCGACGTCGTCGTCGGGCAGGTCCCGTGGGGTGAAGCGGGGGCCGGTCGGGGTACGGGGCCGGATCCGGTCGACGCGGAAGGTCCGCCAGTCGTCCCGCTCGACGTCCCAGGCCAGCAGGTACCAGCGGCGGCCCCAGATGATGAGCCGGTACGGCTCGACAGCGCGCACGGTGGCCGCGCCGGCGTGGTCGTGGTAGTCGAAGCGGAGCCGTTCCCGGTCACGGCAGACCGCGCTCAACGTGGTCAGGATCGCCGCATCGACGCGGGGGCCGGCGTCGTCGCGGGGCACCGGCACCGTGTAGGCCTGCAGGGTGCTGACCCGGCGCCGCAACCGGGACGGCAGCACCTGCTCCAGCTTCGCCAGCGCCCGCAGGGACGCCTCCCCGATCCCCGTGATGGCGCCGCCGGCCGAGGTCCGCAGGCCGACGGTGACGGCGACCGCTTCCTCGTCGTCGAGCAGCAACGGCGGCAGCACGGCACCGGCACCGAGCCGATAGCCGCCCGCAGAGCCGCGGGTGGCCAGCACCGGGTAGCCGAGGTTGCGCAGACGCTCTACGTCGGCCCGTACGGTCCGCCCGCTCACCCCGAGACGTTCGGCGAGTTCGGCGCCGGTCCACTCGCGCGGGGTCTGCAGGAGGGAGAGCAGCCGCAGGAGGCGGGCCGAGGTTTCCAACATTCGTCAAGCATGCCGGACCATTAGGAGCGTTATCGTCCTAATGGTCCGGCAGAGTCGACGCCATGACCGAGATCGACACAGCCGAGATCTGTGATTTCCGTATCGATATCCCACAGGCTGACCTGGACGATCGGTACCGGATTGCCAGAGCGTGGGCCGAGCTGATGCGCCGCCTCGGTTACGAGCGCTACGGCGCGCACGGCAACGACTGCGGCTCGGAGATCTCGCCAGAGGTCGGTCGCTGCGATCCCGAGCACGTGATCGGCGTGCACGTCACCCAGATCTTCTCCTTCCCCTCCGGCGACCCGGCCGAGCTGGCCGGTCTGTCGGAGGAGGACCAGAAGAAGGTCCAGTTCCTGCGGTGGTGGACGGACAACAGCGGCGCCTACGACAAGCTGCAGTCGACCGCGCCGCAGACGCTGGCTCACGCGCTGGCGGACTCGCCGGTGGGGCAGCTGGGCTGGAACGTGCAGCTGCTCGGCTCGAACCTCGATGCGGACTACGTGCTGACCAACACCATGATCTACTGGCTCACCAACACCGCCGCGTCGGCCGCGCGCCTGTACTACGAGGACTTCCACGCCACCGGCACGCCGGCCGAGCCCACCACCGTGCCGCTCGGGCTGGCGAACTTCGCCTGGGACTTCCAGTCGATCCGCCCCTTCGCCGAACGCGACCACAAGAACATCGTGTCCTGGAACGTCTACGACACAGGCAGCCACTTCGTCGCGCACGACGTGCCCGGCCTGCTGGTCGACGACATCCGCGGCTTCTTCCGCCAGCTGCGCTAAACCGTGCCGAACGGGTGCGCGGGGCGAGCAACCGCCGCGCGTACCCCTGGTTTGAACTTCCGGGAGTACCGCCATGCAGACATTGACCCGCCGCGCCCTCAACCGCGCCACCCTCGACCGGCAGTTGCTCCTGCGCCGCGCCGACCTCACCCCACTGCAGGCCATCGAGCACCTTGTCGGCTTACAGGCGCAGACTCCGCACACCTGGTATGTGGGGCTGTGGAGCCGGCTCACCGAGTGCCGGCCCGAGGAGGTCGCGGCGCTGCTCACCCGGCGGCGGGCCGTGCGGATCGCTCTCATGCGCTCGACAATCCATCTCGTCAGCGCAGACGACGCGCTCTTGCTGCGCCCGCTCGTGCAGCCGGTGCTGGACCGTGACCTGTTCACCAACCACACGCACGGCCGGTCGATGCGGGGGCTGGACACCGGCGAGGTGGTGGCCGCGGGCCGGGAGCTGCTCAACGAGCGGCCTCGCACCCCGGGCGAGCTCGCTCAGCTGCTGGCTCAGCGGTGGCCGGACCGCAACCCGGCCAGCCTCGCCTACGCGGTGCGCAACCTCCTGCCGGTCGTGCAGACCCCGCCACGCGGGGTGTGGGGCGCCGGCGGCCGGCCCGTCCACGCACCGCTCGAGTCGTGGGCAGGCGCACCGCTCCGCACCGACCAGCCGATCGACGGGATGGTCCTGCGGTACCTGGCCGCGTTCGGCCCGGCGACCGTACGCGACGCGCAGACCTGGTGCGGCCTGACTCGGCTGGCGGAGGTGCTCGACCGGCTCCGGCCCCGCCTGGTCACGTTCCGCGACGAGAACGGCGCGGAACTGTTCGACCTCCCCGACGCGCCCCGGCCTGATCCGCAGGTCAGCGCGCCCGTCCGGTTCCTGTACGACTTCGACAACCTGCTGCTGTCACACCATGACCGCTCCAGGGTGATCACCGACGGCCTCCGCCGGCAGAACTTCAAACCGCACGGCCCCGTCCCTCGCCTGGTGCTCCTCGACGGCTTCACGGCAGCGACCTGGACGTTCGCCACCGCACACGGCACAGCGACACTGACCGTGCACCCGTTCGCACCGCTGTCCGCGTCCGACCGCGACGCGTTGACCGTCGAGGGCAGCGGCCTGCTGGACTTCCTCGCTGCCGAAGCGTCACACGAGATCCGCTTCACCACCCCAGGTCACCGCGACCACAGCAATCCCGGTAGCCGGTAGCCGGTAGCCGGTAGCGCCTACGCTGCCGCGGAGCTCGCTCCCATTGCCATGGCTCTTGCTCCGCCGCGTCCAGGACACATCGCAAGGGGGGTTCGGTGGCCGGCCTCGAACCAGAGAGCTGTTCACAGGCGTTCGCCTGTGAAACAGCCGCCCCGGCGGGGAGCATGCTGGGCGTTCACTGTTTCATAGGTCGGTGCAAACCCCTGGGCGGGTGAAACGCCCCCAGGAAACGGTATCGGGGTGCACGACGGCGGCTTCCTCCGCGTGGAGGCCCACGACTTCCCAAGGTCCTCCTGCGCCGCCCCGGCCATGCTCTCCATGACCCTCCTGCACCTGCGCGAGCAAGACCTCAGCCTCCGCGAGATCGCCGCCCGCCTCGTCATCACCCAAGGCAAGAAGAAAGGACCGGCGCCCCTCACCCGCCACCGCCTTGCGCATGCTGCGCGACCACGACGAACAGGACCCGGCCAAGACACGGACGTGAGCACTGAGTCCGTGGCCCACCACCGCAATCGAACCAAGACCTCATCCGCAGGACACTCAGTTGCCGCAGGTCAGGCGCTGCTTCGTTGGAAATCTCTTCGTCGCTGCCGAGACCCCGACTACGCCGTCTCATTTCCGGGAGCGTTTCCATAAGGGCATGATCGGCGCGCGGTGGCTGCGTGTTTTGCGTTCCAGGCCGATCCGGTGGGCGTAGTAGTCGGTCTTTTCGGAGCAGTGGTCGCCGCCTGAGCCGGCCCCGGACGACTCCAGGGGTTCCCAGAGATCAGCGGTCCACCGAGCCGGGTCGAATTCGGATCCAACGGTCCAGGGCTTCCCCTGAATTCTCTTCATCCAGCTGACATGCCAAGAATTGCGAACGGCTGTGGCCTCATAAGTTCAATTCCAGTAGCGGAATCCAAACCTCAGGCAGATCGGCCGGCCCTCCTGAAGGCTTCGCCGTACCGACCGGATCGCCGGCGCCGTTTACCAAGCGTAACAGCAGGATTCCGGAATCGACCCTTGACACAAATCAATCACTCGGTGAAGCTTGTCCAAGCCGAGCCTGTTTATCGATACACACTCCCTGTCCGCGACCAAGTCGTCCATCCGAGAAACGGCTCGATCCACAACGGTCCAGGAGTCCGCCAAGCGACAACCAGCCCGTCGGTTCCCAAGAATCCCGGCCAGGACAATGAAGGCTCACTCAAGTGAGCTCGACGCTCATCACAGGCCAGAACGTAGAACGTAGATCGCAGCGCGCCCACTGCCGATAGTGCCTTGTCACAGGATCCCCGATCCCCGTGACCACATCGGCGGGGATGTCAATCCCCGCCGACGAACCGGTTTTCCTGCACCGACTGTCTCCAGCAATATCCAGTTCGCCTGGCCGCTCGTCATCCAGAATCCATCGCGGTGAGCTCTGCGACGGGCCGAAATCAACCAGACGATGACCGACCCCATTACCGGGCGCCCATCAACGGCCGCCCGGCATGCCGATCGCCCGCTACGAGTAGACCGCCACCCGTGCGCGTAGCCGACCACCTCAACAGTTTCCGCCGCAACTCGCAGATCAAGGCGGTCCTGACAACTCCCACCAAGGTGGGCTGTTCACGAATCGAAAGGATGGACATGACAACCATCAAAGCCAAAATCGCCGCTCTGAGCTTTGCGCTCACCACCGCCACGGCCGTAGCCGGAATCGCCGGGGCGAGTCCCGCATCGGCCAGTTCCGCATCGGCCATGGACGAGTGCTCCGACCTCGGCTACGCCAATGTGGGCCTGATAGCCAGGGCAAGCCAGGGCAACTCCGGATGGGCGATCATCATCTATTGCGGCTGGGAATTCGGCAGGGGATTCACAATCGACGTGAAGAGCGGGCCCGACCCGGCGTGCGCGTACCTGAGTCACGGCGAAAAGGCCCTACTGAGCTGGAACGATGGTTCCTACCGCGGCATCAAGTACTGCTGAGCAGCTTTCCGGCGTGCACGTACCCCCGCTCTGCGCCTGCCACCTTCGTTCAGGCCTGCGCCGCGGTCGAGGCGCGTCGGTCGATGAGAGCGGTTGGATCCAGCGCGGACAGTGCCCTGGCCGAGTCGTTCTTCGCCGATGAGCCCTTTCCAACCTGGCAGCGCTGGTGGGCATAGGCGCAGGAGACCGGGTGGAGGTGAGATGAGGCTCCCGGTAAGACGGGTGCGGTCGGTCGGGCCGCCCCGGACGTCTCAGTCCGGGGCGGCCCGACCGACCGCACCCCGTCCAAGCCCTCAACGCCCGCGAGGTGACCGTGGGGTCCGGCCTGTTCGCCGGCATCGGGATCGGCGTCGGGTACCGGCGGGCGCGACGTGACCACCTCCCGGAACGGTCCTGGTTACGGCGGGCCCGGCTCCGCGTGTTGCGCGAGGTCCGCTCCACTCCCCCGGAGGCAACCCGCGCACCTTCCGAGTCGGCGAGATCGTGGAGATGGTCCAGGCCGGGCCCGGCCGACGTCCGCCAGGCGGCGCGTCAGAGGGTGTCCGCGGTCTCGGCCGAAAACCCGCCGACCCTACCTGTGCCCCGGGACCATCCGGTCTGATCGGGAGTTGACGGACGCTGCGGCGGGTGTCGATCTCGGCGCGGCAACCGGGTCGGTGCCGGTGCATCGCGGCCTTTCAGCGCCTACGGGTGAGTTCGATCCTGCGCCTCCTGATGTCTACCTAGGCGATCTTCATGGTGACCATGTCGTCGACCTGGACGTGGTCGTCTCCGAGCTCGGAGTTGCGCGGCAGGCCCTCGAAGCCGTCGCCGCTGTCTTCGATGCGGATAACGACCTTTTCGGGCCGGATGCCAGACGCCGCCGCACTGCGGCACCTGGTTCTTCAGGCACCGGCACCGGTCATCGCCCGGATGCTCGGCTACACCGACCAGCAGACCAGCCGCATCGCTACTGCCGCCGGCAGCCCCTGGAACCGCTACCCTCCAGGCGACGACCGCTCCCCGTGACGACCACGAGCTCAACCACAGCCGAATAGGCGACAGTTGATTACGCGAGGTCACCGGAGTGGCACCCCTGCGGCCCGCGGCGGCATGACGAGTCCGGCGACCGGCGACCGGTAATCCGCAGGTCGGATAACGGGCCGGGAGTCAGGGTGCCGGCGGCGGACTGTCGTTCGGTGCGTGAGACCGAATCGGCACCTCAGCTGATGCCAGGTGGTCGACCTGCACAAATGCGGTTCCAGGTACTGGGGTAGACAACAGTTCTTGAGTTGAGGGCGCTGAGTCGAATCCTCCTGACCGTGCGCGCTCGCTGACGACGCCACTTGTTCAGGACGGTGACGAATCGCGGGCGGTCGGCGGGCGGGTCAGGTGTGTCCGGCCGTGTGTGGTGAGCTGATCCAGAAGACGGGATGTGCTTCGGCGATCGCTGCGAAGGCTTCCAGCGGGGAGTCGCGGGTGACTGGCAGGTGCGGGCGGGCGCCGGGCGCCAGCGCCAGGTAGCGGCGCAGGATCGGGGCGCGCGCGCCGGGGGCGACCTCTTGGAGCAGGATCGGTTGGCGTCGGCCTCGGCGCAGGACCGCCTGGCCGTCGGCGGCGCGGACATTGCGGACCCAGTTGGCGTTGTTGCCGAGCATGGACACGAGGTATTCCTGGCCTTCGTGGTCGGCCACCACCACCGGGACGGTGATCGTGCGGCCGCTGGAGCGTCCGCGTACCTCGAGCGTGGCCGCCTGGTGGGATGCGAGCAGTCCGGTCGAGTACTGCAGTGCGGCCAGGCGGTTCAGCGCCCGTGCCAGCAGCCCGGGGCGATCGCCACGGTACATCCACCGTTTGAGCGCGTACAGTCGGCCGAGGATGCCCGATTCCGGGTGGTCCGGCTTGGTTGCCATCGTTCTTCTCCTGTCATCGGGTGCGTTCTCGCGCATGTCCTCGCGAGACGTGAGGCGCTCAGGGTCGGCGTGTTTCGAGTAGTACGTCCGGATAGGTCGGTGCAGGGCCGTCCAGCAGGGGGGTCGGGAGGTCTTTCAGATGCCGGTCGAAGAAGGCCAGGCTGTAGGCGTTGATGATGGTGTGCGCTCGTTGCGCGGGGAGCGAGCCGGTGATCCCGAAGCGGGACAGCAGTGGCGACCAGGAGGAGATGTCGGTGAAATCGGCGTGGAACGTGCCGGGTACGCGCACGAGGTAGCCGTCCGCGGGCCGTTTGTCGAAGACCGCCCGCATGCTGCTTTGATGCTGGTCGATGTCGTCGGCGGCCCAGCCCTCGCGGTGCATGGTGGCGGCGTCGCGAGTGATCCACATGCTCGGCCGGTCCAGGCCCTCCCGCACCACGCCTGGGGTCATGCGGGTGTCCATCATCAGGCAGGCGCGCAGGCGCGGTTCTACCCGGCACGCCTCACCGGTGACGATGCCGCCCAGTGAGACGCCGAAGGCGCCGATGCCACGCAGGTCCAGCCGCCCGGTCAGGACGCCGGCCGGATCCGCCCGATCCAGGGCGGCCAGCCGGTCCAGGGTAAAGCTGACGTCACGCGCGAGGTAGGGAACGAGGCCGTCGTCGAGCGCGCGGCCGTTGAGCGCCGGGACCTCGCCGGCCGGGTCGAGGCTCCGGTCGATCAGAGCCCTGAGCCGGCCTGCCGGCAGTCCGGCGATGTGGCGTCCGTCGGGAAAGCGCACCGAGGCGGCGGCGTAGGGATGATCGATGGCCGCGACAATGTAGCCGTGGGAGACCAGCTGCTCGACCTGGAAGGTGTTCATCTGGCGAAAGCCCATTGCTCCCTCCAGGAAGATCAGCACCGGATAGCGGGACTGCTGTGCGGCCACGGGTGCGGAGGCGGCGGCGTTCGTCGTCACGTGACGCAGATGCCCGAAGGTGAAGTCCGGCGCCCCGGCCAGGCGCGCCATGGCCACGAAGACGTCGTCGTCTTGCACATAGGCGGCGCGGGGAGCAGACGGTGCGCCAGTGGCGGGATACCAGATCTGCACCATCAGCTCGCGGCGGGCACGCGGATCCGCGGCGAAGATCTCAGGACGCCCGCCATCGCTCCAGTGGTAGGTCACGGTGCCGATCCGGTGCGGGCCGGTGGATGGCGCGAAGGAGAACACGGGCAGCAGGATCAGCAGCGCCGTCGAGGCGGCCGGCCCCATCGCGCCCAGCGCCGCGGTGACGGCGGCGGCCAACCGCCGAAGCCGTGTGCGCCGGACCGGCCGGCGCGCCGGTGCGAGGACACCGCGCAACCATGCCGCGGTGACGGCCGCCGCCAGCGCGTAAGCGGGGATCAACTGCCAGCGCGGACCCTCCAGCAGCGCCTGCGCCACCGCCGCCGCAGGCGCGGCGGGCACGGCCTGCCGGAGCCCGCGCAGCGCGCGCGGCATCGGGATCACCAGGGCCAGGAAGGCCAGCAGGTCGGCGACCAGCAGCACCGTTTCCAGGACTCTCACCTGGCCCGCCCTGCGATGCGGCGAAGGGCGATGCGGACGTCGATCACCGGTTCAGCCCTGCCACATGGTGTGATGCGTCTCGCCAGGCATAGACGAGGGCCAGCGGGGCGGTGGCGAGGACAGGTGCCCTGCGAGGGCGTGAGCGGGCATTGTCATCCTTGATTTCTTGGAAGGGGTCCGCGCCGGGATGGGGGCGGGCCACCGTGTTCATACGTTGGAGATCGGATGTCGCTGCGCGGGGAGATGACCGAGCGCCGGCGCCGGACGGGCGCCGTTCGCTCACCGGGACTGGCACGGGGACGCCGGCCCGCTGCCCGGCGGTGACGGGGATTCATCCTGCAACTGCTGTCATGCAATGTCAATATGACACCTACTGCCATATAGCGGGTCTGGGTCATATACCGGTAGGCTCGGGCGGTGCCTTTGACCCTTCGCCAGCGCAACCGGCTGGCCGCGATGCACCACATCATCGAAACGGCGATGGACCTGTTCGACGAGCACGGCTACAGCGCGGTCACCGTCGAGCAGGTGGCCGCGGCCGCCGGGGTGTCGCCGCGCACCTTCTACCGTTACTTCGGCACCAAGGAAGGCCTGTTCGCCACCGACACCCATGCCGCCGTCGGCCAGGACCTGCTGGCAGAGCAGCTCGACCTGGACGATCTTCCAGGCACGCTTCAGCGGATCGTCGCGAGCGTTTACGCGGCCGCGGCGCCGTCGGGTGAGGTGGCGGCGCACACCCCCTGGCGCGGCATGCGTTACGTGCTGGAGGAGCCGGCGGTCCGCGAAGCCGTGTACACCGCCCTGGACGATCTCGCTGAGCGCCTGGTGGCCGCGCTGCGATCCAAGGGCGTCACCCCGACTCAGGCACGCGTCACCGTCCGCGCCTACCTGTTCGGCGTCTACTTCGGGGCCCTGGAACAGTGGCACCTCGACGGCCGGGTGCGCCCCCTGCCGGACTACGTCCAGCAGGGTTCGGCGGTCCTCGCCCGCCCGCCCGCGGACTCGAACTCCTCCCGGTGACCGCAAGCCGGTTCAGCCGATCGGTTTCAGTGCCGGCACGCTTGGGGTGCCACCGGAATACGGCCGGCATGGGCCGTCGGGCGGCAGAAACTTCTTGGACGTAGGTTTTCGGACGGCATTCGTGCAGGTGAGCCTGTCGTCCGAGAACGTGTACATTTCTGGACGCCTGGCCGGAGGCTCTACAAAGCCCCAGCTCAAAACAGGCGGCGGCCCGAATCTGCCGTATTCCGGTGCCACCCCCTGAACGGTCTGGGAGCTGACAGCGCGGTGCAGTTCACCGGCGGCAAGCTCCATGTGGAAAAGCTCGGCGCCGAGGAGCCGCCGCTGATGAAGGAGTTCGGCAAGCCGGCCTCGAAGATCGCCCGCGACATCCTCGCCACCTGCCTGACCGACCGCGAGAAGGAATGGTTCTACGACCCCACCTACCAGGCCCAGCACTCCCAAAGCTACGGCGAGCCGCAAAGTGGCCGAGAGTAATCGCCTTCACGCTCTGTGAGTGTTCGCGCACGCCTGGGCGACGGCCACTGCTGAGCCGGGGCTTGCATCATCGGGACGACGAGAATCCCGGACGTTGACTTTGTCGCAACCAATGACGCATCGTATTGCTACAAAGCTTGCGACAAAGGGGGCGCCATGACCCGCGAACCGCTACCGGACACCGACCCGCCGACGCGCACGACCGATCTGCGCATGGCGGGCGAGTGGCTGACCCACCACGACCTGGCCGACACCCACCCGACCCCGCTGCTCGCCAGCCGGCTGGCGGTCCGCAGACGCGCCCGCCTGGCCACTTACGTCATCCTGGCCGCGCTGATCATCGTGAGCGCCCTCGCCGCCACTTCCGCTTTCAGCGGCCTCCAGCCGCATCGCCCGCTACCGCTGCTGGCCCTGACCGCGTCGGTGGCCGGGCTGCTGCTGGCACAGTCCCTGCTCAACCGGTGGGTGCGACGCGTCGACCAGCGGGCGGGCGCGACGCTGTCGCGCCGGGCCGCCCATCCGATCCAGCCCGGCGGGCGGACCGTGCTCGGCCGGCCGTACGCCGTTTTCGCGGTCGCCACGTCCGCCGGCGCGATGGTGCTGGCCGCAAGCGCCCTGGCCGTTCCCGACCCCACCGTTCGGCAGTTGGCCGTCGTCGTGCTGATCGGCCTGCTCGGCGCGACGGCCATCACCGCCATGCAGCTGCGCCACCTGCTCAGGTTCCCGGTCGTGGCGGAGGACAAGGAGTCGCTGACCGCCGACGTCATCATGCGCGTCGAAGACGCCCGCGAGCTCACCACACCGAACGTGCAGTGGTCGCTGCCGGTGGTGCTGTTCGGCACCGCGCCCGGCTGGTGGAATGCCGCCGCGGTCGCCTACATCGTCCTGAGCCTGGCCGCGTGCGTCGCGCTCCATGCCAGGACGCCGTCGTGCGCGACGGTGGCCCAGCGGGCCATGAGCGTCCGATGATCATCATCGATGCGGCCTCGCCGGTACCGCCGTTCGAGCAGCTGCGGGCCCAGCTCGCCCGGCAGATCCAGGACCGCACGCTGGCCGTGGGCGCCCGGCTGCCGACCATCCGCCATCTGGCGGCCGACCTCGGCCTGGCCGTCAACACGGTCGGCCGGGCCTACCGGGAGCTGGAGGAGGCGGGGCTGATCGAGACGCGCGGGCGGGCGGGCTCGTTCGTGTCGGCCGCCGGCGAGGAAGGCCGGGAGCGGGCCCGCCGGGCCGCCGCCGACTACGCCGCCGTGATCGCCAGCGTCGGCCTCGACGCGGCCGAAGCGCTCCGCATCGTGCAGGCGGCTCTGACGTCCGGTGCGGCGGCACCGGCCTCGTCATGACCGCGATCCGGCTGCGGGGATCACGGGAGTCCGGGGTCGGAACGGCGGATGGCGGCGAGTCCGCCGCGCTGGCCTGCTAACGCCACTGGCCGTTCATCGGGATCAGGCCGGTCGGTAGTGGTCGGTGCAGGAGGCCTTGAACACCCGCTGCTTGTGCTGCCGGTAGGAGGTGCCCTTCGCCTTGTACTCGTGCAGCAGCTGCACCAGCGTCTTGCAGCCGCCCGGCACCGCCGGATAGATGACGTCCTCCACCCGCGACTCCGGCGACTCCAGCGCGGCCTCGGTCATCTTGAACAGGATGTTCTCCTTGCCCGACACCCGCTTCAGCTCCGCCACGAAGTCGCCGGTCACCTTCGTGTCCGCGCGGGCGTTGATCCGGTGCACCGTGGCGATCAGCAGGTCGACGAGGGTGTCGGTGATCTCCCGTGCCCGGCAGTGCAGATACCGCTGCCGAGGCGGAGCTCCAATGGCTCAGTATGGCTCCGGGGCCAGACAAGTCCCGGTCTCGTGCACCTGGTCCGATGGTGGGGGGTCGATGAGCACATCGCTGCCCCAGCCGGTGAAGTCGACCTCGATCACGGCGGTCTTGTACTGCTTGTCCTCGGCCATGGGATAGGTCGAGGTGAGGTGCACCCGACGGGGAAGCCGGTCCGGTCCGACCCACAACTGCCAGGAGACCTGTGGCAAGTCGTGCCATTCGCGCAACTGGGCGACGATCACGGGGTCGCCGTGCAGAGTTGCGTCGCCGAACTCCCCCAGCGAGCTGCTCCCGGCGTGCACGACGGTGGCGACTCCGTCGATGGCCTCCCCCGAGGAGGGAGCCGGGGCCGCCAGTTTTCGCAGCACCTCGGGTGAGACGAGGTTGCGTACGCCGAGCGAGCCGATGGCGCGCGACAACTGCTCGCACTCGGAGCTGCGGCTGTGACGCCAGGACTTGCCCGCGGGAACGTCCTGCCGGTCAGCCCGGTATTCGTAGGTGCCGGAGCCTGCGATCGTGATCGTCCTGGTCGTCATGAAGGACAGGTCGGTCGGGACAACGCTTTTCAGCTCATCGGGGACATTGGTCCGGTAGTAGGTCGCGGTCAGGTCGGAGGCGGTCGCGCCGAGGACTCCGGTGGTACGGCTCTCGCTGTATTCGCCGATGTTGACCGGCACGATGAAGTCGTCCTCCGCTGGAGGGGTGAACGCTTTCTCGCCGTAGTCCAGGCGGACGAGTGTGGCGACCTTCACACCGGCCGAGCCCTTCATCCGCTGAGTCACCGCCTCGGCGGGCGTTCGCGCCGTGACCGCATCACCGCCTCCGCAGCCGGCCGTCAGGGCGAGCAGCAGGACGATCGGTGCAGTCCTCGGTAGAGCCACCTGGTGATCATAAGGGGGCAGACCGAGTAAGCCGGAAGGCCCTCCACCCGGGCCGGCGTCACCAGGGGCAAGGTAGCTGTGAGTGATCGGCTCCCATAATCCGGCGGAGACCCCGGAGCGCATCGTGGGGATGCAACCGGAATACGGCGGATACTCAGGTCAGACCCGCGTCGTGGGCGAGGATCGCGATCTGGGTGCGGTTGTCCATGCCGAGCTTGGTGAGGATGCTGGAGACGTGCGCCTTCACGGTCGTGATGCCCATGGCCAGGCCCGCGGCGATGTCGGCGTTCGTCTGGCCGCGCGCGATCGCCAGGACCACCTCGTGCTCGCGAGGGGTGAGGGCGGCCAGCGCGGCACGGGCTCGCTCATAGGCGCCGGCCTGCGCGACGGTGCGCTCCATCAACCGCCGGGTGATGCGCGGGGACAGGATCGGATCGCCCGCGGCGACCCGGGTGACCGCCTCCACGATCCGCGGCGGCGGGGTGTCCTTCAGTAGGAACCCGGCGGCGCCCGCGCGGAGGGCGTGCAGGACGTTCTCGTCGGTGTCGAATGTGGTCAGCACGATCACCTCAGGCGGGCGGGCACGGGCGCGCAGCTGGCGGGTGGCGGTGATGCCGTCCACCCGCGGCATCCGCAGGTCCATCAGGACGACGTCAGGGGCGTGGGCGTCGGTGGCCGTGATCGCCTCCTGGCCGTCGGCCGCCTCGCCGACGACCGTGATGCCGGCAGCGCCGTCCAGCATCATGGACAACCCTGCGCGGACCAGGGCATCGTCGTCGACCAGTAACACGCGGATCACGCGGGCCATGGTAGCCGGGCCTGGAGCCGGAACTCTCCTTCAGCGTTGCGGTGATCCAGTTGCCCGCTGGCCAGCCGTACCCGCTCGGTGAGCCCGACCAGGCCGAGGCCGCTGCCGGGCGCGAGTGGGGCGGTGCCCGCCGGGGCCAGCGGGTTGCGGATGTCGATCAGCAAGGGCGTGCCGGGAGCGCCGCGCAGCAGCACGTCCACCGGCCGGCCAGGGGCGTGTTTGCGGGCGTTGGTAAGCCCCTCCTGGACGACGCGGTAGGCGGTCCGGGACGCGGCCTGTGGCAAGGCGCCGTCGTCGGTGACCTCCTCGCGGAGCCGCACCTCCTGGCCGGCCTCCCGCGCGTCGGCGATCAGACCGGGCAGGTCGGCCAGCGCCGGCTGGGGTTCCAGCTCGTCCACCTGGTCGTCCTGCTCATGCAGCAGGTTGATCACCTGGCGGAGCTCCTCCAGTGCCTGATGGACCCCGGCGCGGACCACCCCGGCGGCCCGGGTGACTTGCTCGGGGGAGGAGTCCGGGCGGTATTCCAGTGCCCCGGCGTGGGTGGCCACCAGGGACAGGCGGTGGGCCAGCACGTCGTGCATCTCCCTGGCGAGTCGGCGGCGTTCGGCCATGCGGGCCTCGGCGACCCGCCTGCCCTGCTCGGCCTCGGCGCGGTCGGCACGCTCGTGCAGGGAGAAGAGCAGGGCGCGGCGGGAACGAGCCAGCGCGCCCCAGCCGAGCAGCGCGCCGTAGGAGACGCAGATCAGCAGTAACCACCATTGCTGGGAGATGCCGGAGTTCGGCCGCCACAGCCCCTGGACCACGTGCGCCGCGACGCCTGCGGCCGCCACCGCCGCCGCGACGGGAAAGCGCCTGCGCTGGGCCACCTGCAGCGCCCCCATCGTCGCCGCCGGAGTGGCCACGGGGGAGATGGCGGCCAGGAGGGTGGCGGCCAGTGCTCCTGAGGTCGGCCACCACAGCTGGGCGAGCGCCGCTACCAGACTCACCGTCGTGACGACGACGTCCAGTCCCCACGTGGGCCCGTCGGCCAGGCTCCACAGCGTCAGGGCGCTCAGGCCGCCCATCCCGAGGACCACTGTCGCCACCGCGATCGGGTGCGGAGGTCGGGTCTTGTTCACCGGGTCAGCGTAATCGCCGGTCCGCAGGCGCCATCACCTACCAAAGGAGGACCCGTACCCCACCGGGGGAGAACACAGAGCGACCACGCGCCCGATGTGGCGGATCGGGCGACCGGGCGAAGCTGACCGGCATGAACACCTCAGCCAAGCGAATCCTCCTCACCGTCGCCGGCGCCCCCGCGGCCGCCCTGGCCGTTTGGGCCCTGGCCGTGCCGGTCGCCGGAACCACTCTGACCGTGCGCATGGGCGCTGGCACGCAGCCGGTCGAACCGGGATCGGTCCTGGTGGTGAGCCTGCTGGTCGGGCTGGCGGGCTGGGCGCTGCTGACCGTCTTGGAGCGGTTCGCGTCCCGGCCCGGACGGATCTGGACGATCGTCGCCCTGGCCGTACTCGTCCTGTCCCTGCTCGGGCCGCTCGGCAGTGCCGTCGGCATACCTGCGACGCTGGTGCTGATCCTGATGCACCTGGTCGTCGGCGCCGTGCTCGTCCTGGGGCTGACGCGGCGATGAACCCGTCCGGGCCCGTCACCCGCCGATCAGGCGCGGGCGGCCCGCCCACGACCATGCGCACCCCGCTGGACAACGCTGACACTGCACAGGAGACATGACATGACCGTCCTCGCCAGAGCGATCGAGGCCACCCGCCGCTACGGTGACGTGCTCGCGCTCGACCGCGTCTCGCTCGACATCAGGGCGGGCGAGCTGGTCGGGCTGCTCGGTCCGAACGGCGCCGGCAAGTCCACCCTCATCAGCCTCTTGGTCGGGCTGCGCCGGCCGACGTCGGGCACGGTGGAGTTGTTCGGCGGCTCGCCTTCCGACCCTGCCGTACGGCGGGGCATCGGCGTGACCCCCCAGGAGACCGGGTTGCCGGAGTCGCTGCGTGTCGGCGAGATCGTCGACTTCGTCTCCGCGCACTTCCCCGAGCGCTACGGTAAGGCGGAGCTGCTGGCCAGGTTCGGCCTCGGTGACCTGGTCAGGCGGCAGGTCGGGGGGCTGTCCGGCGGGCAACGGCGGCGTCTGGCGGTGGCACTGGCATTCGCGGGCCGGCCGCGGCTGGTGTTCCTGGACGAGCCCACCACCGGCCTTGACGTGGAGGCCAGGCGAACCTTGTGGGAGGGGATCAGAAGCTTCCACGCCGACGGCGGCACAGTGGTGCTGACCAGCCACTACCTGGAGGAGATCGAGGCGCTGGCGCAGCGGGTGGTGGTGATCGGCCGGGGCCGGGTGCTGGCTGACGACACCGTGCGGGCCGTGCGCGACGTGGTGGGCGTGCGCCGGGTCTCCTTCGCGGCGCCGGTTGCACCTGAACTACCCGGGATCCTGCGGAGCTCGGTCGAGAACGGCCGGGTGCACCTGCTCACCGCCGACTCCGACCGGCTGGTCACCGAGCTGGTACACGCCGGGACGGCCTTCGCCGACCTGGAGGTGCGGCCGGCCTCGCTGGAAGAGGCCTTCATCACCATCACCTCCAAGGAGGAGACTCGTGTCTGATCTCATCCTCATCCACACCCGCTACCAGTTCCTGGAGCAGTTGCGCGTCCCGATCGCGCTGGTGGCGAGCGCGTTCTTCCCCGCGGCCGCGATGCTGGCGTTCGTAGTGCCCTTCGCCGGCGCCGACCCGGCGAGCGCCACATCGGCGACGGCCGGGATGATGCTGTTCGGCGCCATGTCGGCGGCGCTGATCGGGCTGAGCATCAGCGTGGCACAGGACCGCGAACAGCCCTGGGACCCCTACCTGCGCACGCTGCCCGCAGGCCCGTTGCCCCGCTTCGCGGGCCGCATCCTGACCACGATGGCCGGCATGCTGCTGTCGGTGGTGCCGGTCCTGCTCATCTCGGCCTTCCTCACCGCCGCGGCCATCTCCCCGCTCCGCCTGGCGCTGGGCATCGGCGCGCTGCTGGTGGGCTCTGTGCCGTTCATGCTGATGGGTTTGTTCATCGGGTACGCGGCGTCGCCCAAGGCGGCGATCGCGGTGTCGCAGGTGGCGTACTTCCCGATCGCCGCGCTGGGCGGGCTGCTGGTGCCGCTGGAGGTCATGCCGGGTTTCCTGCAGTCCCTGGCGTCGTTCGTGCCCAGCCGGGGTGCGATCGAACTCATGTGGGCCGCGGTGGCGGGCCGCACCCCCTCCCCCGTCTCCCTGGCCGCCTTCGCCGTCTGGACCATCCTCGCCGCGGCCGCCGCCACCTGGGCGTACCGCCGGGACGAGGGCCGCCGCTTCTCCTGATCCGCTTCTCGGCAGCCATGTACGGCGGGAACGGTTGGCGCGTGCGGGTCACGGGATGGGTTCTCAGAAACGATCCGTTCTGAGATCAAGATCGACACGACGTTGGCAGGGAACGACGGAGGCCCGATTTCATCTCGGAACCCGTTCTCACATGAACCGGGGATCAGAGTGCTTTGTGAGATGTCTGTAAGACGATTCCGGGGTGAGCAAGCCGGAAATCATCGCCGGGTCCGACGCCGATGAGCTCGAGCGGCACCCGTGCCCGGACCGCGGGCCTGAGCACGCGGTCCGGACCGTTGTGCCATCGCGTCATGCGGAAGCCGCGTTGGACCGGCCTCCCTGGTCCAGCAGGGCGTTGATCATCTCCTGGAGCTCGGCGCGTCCGACGGCGCCGAGTGCGCCGGTCAAGGCCTGGGCGAGCTTGTCGAACGGGTCGTCCATCGACAGCTCCTTCACCTTCTCGGCCAGTTCCGCAACGCTCCACAGCCCGTCCTTGTGGACGTGACCGGCGAGGGACCAGCCCTGGTTGACCGCGACCGTTCCGCCCCGCACCGACAGCACCTGGCCTGTGAGCGGGCAGGCCGCGCCGGCCAGGTAGGCGGCGACAGGCGCGCACGCGGCCGGGTGCAGCGGGTCGAACCGGCCCACCGGTGATTCCTGGCTCATGCCGGGAACGGCGAGAGTGAGGCGGGTACGGGCCATCGAGGGCGAGATGCAGTTGACCCGCACGCCGTACCGGCCCAGCTCGAGGGCGGCCACGATGGTCAGCGCCGCGACCCCGGCATTGCCCGCCGCGTAGGAGACCTGGGCGGGCAGCGGGTTGAGCAGCCCGGAGCCGGAGGAAGTGTTGACGACGGCGCGGTCGGCGTGGGCCCCTGCCTGATAGCGGTCGCGCCAGTGGCGGGCCGCCCAGTGCGTCACCGCGAAAGTGCCCTTCAGCTTGACGGCCACGACGTCGTCGAAGTCCTCCTCCGACAGGTCGGTCAGGCCCATGTTCCGTTCGATGGTCGCGTTGTTGACCACTACGTGCAGGTCGCCGAAGGACTCCAGGGCTGTCTCCACCATGCGACGGGCGCCGTCCCAGTCGGCGACGCTGTCGGTGTTGGCCACGGCCTGCCCGCCGCGGGCAGTGATCTCCTCGACGACCTTCGCGGCCACACCGGCGTCGCCGCCCGTGCCGTCGACGGCGACGCCGGGGTCGTTGACGACGACCTTGGCGCCTTCGGCGGCGAAGAACAACGCCTCCTCCCGCCCGATGCCGCGTCCTGCTCCGGTGATGATGACGACGCGTCCGTCCAGACTTCCCATGATGGCCACCTCTCAATGACTGCAGTCTCTGTAGTGATTCATAGTATGCATCAATTCGGAGGATGCAATAAGCTGCCTCACATGGCGGAGAAACACGGACTGCGGGAGCGCAAGAAGCAGCGCACCCGGCAGGCACTGATCGAGGCGGCGGTTCGGCTGTTCGAGGACAGGGGCTACGACCACGTGACCGTGGGCGAGATCGCCGACGCCGCGGAGGTGTCCCCCCGCACCTTCTTCCTCCACTTCCAGGCCAAGGAGGACGTGCTCTTGGCCAATGCCGACGTGCGCGTCGATCTGGCGCTGCAGGTGATCGCCGAGCGCCGCGCCGGGGAACGGCTGCCCGAGGTGCTGGTGCGGGCGATGGACCAGATGATCGCCAACACCTGGGACAGCGACCTCCCCAGCGGGCTCGCGACGCTTCGGGCACGGCTGACGGCCTCGGTGCCGGCGCTGCAGGCCCGGCTGCTGCAGCGATACCTCGCCACACAGGCCGAACTGGCCCAGGCGCTGCAACGGGCATTCCCCGACAGACTCGACACGATCACCGCCTCCGCCCTTGTCGGCGCGATGGTGGGCGCGGTGAGCGCGTCCGCACTGACCGCGCTGCAGCGCGGCGACGGACCCGACGAGGTACGGAACGCCATGCGGCAGGCCATGGCCCTGGTGGCGCAATCCGTCACCTGACCGCGTCCGTCCCAGCCGGATCGGCCCGGTCAGTCCTCCTCTCCGTCGTCGTGGCCGTCGGCGGGTGAGCGCAGCGGCCGCAGTCGGAGGCGGTGACGGCATAGCGGCCCAGGCAGTGGAGAGGGGCATGGCCGAGCGGGAAGAGCCGGGCCACGTCCTCATCGGTGATCGAGGCGCCCTCGGATGCGGACTTCCAGCCCTGGGCGCGCAGGTGGTCGACGATCGCCGACAGGTACGTCGAATTCCCCAGCACCACGGCGTTCACGACCAGGCCGAGGGCGGCGAGCCGGTCTTCCCGCCCTTCTCGGTAGGCCTGGCGGATCTTCCCGCCGTTCCCGTGGCGGATCGTGCGGGCGGGCCGGTGGCGAAGGATCGTCGGCGCTCATCCGATGTGGCGAGCTGGTCCGGCGGTAACCGAAGCCGCAAAAGACCGAGGTCGAGTTGTCGGCCTATCCCTGTCGCGACGGGCAGGGATCGCGCTCTGCGCCGCCGTCCAGGGCGCCGTCGCGCAGTGGTAGGTCCAGCAGCTCCGCCAGGCGACGCACGGAGGGCGGCACGTTGACCACACAGGCTGCACCCGCCTGACACAGCTTCGCCAGCAGGCGCATTCCGCCGACGTCGATGAACCGCAGGTGCCCGATGTCGATCAGGAGACGGTCGTCGCCGTGCCCGGCGCGGGCGAGCGTCTCGGCCAGCGCGGTGCGGTTGGTGGCGTCGATCTCACCGATCAGCCGGACGAGGGTCGCGCCAGGCTCGGGGCGGTAGGTCAGGCGCAGCTGGTGATCGGCATAGAGGAGCGCGTCGATGACCCCGTGGAGCACGGCGCCCTCGGGTTCGGGGACGCCGGAGGGATCGTCGCGCCGGATGGTCACGACGCTGCGGGCGAGGACGGGACGGGACCAGCGGCGCCCTGGAGAAGTGCGCAGGCGCACCGGTGCAGGGAGGCAGGCATATGGACCCCCGCTCGGGGAGGGAGACCGGTTGACTGGGATCATCTCACCCGCACCCTGTTTCGAGAAGACACATACCGGAAAGAAGCTTCCGGTGAGTTCTTATGGTAGACACATTCCGTCCTCGTTACCAACAGGCCAGACCGATCGGCCCCGAAAGATGCGACATGGCCATGAGCAGCTCTGGTGAGCCCACCTCCACCTGGACGTTTCTGACCCACCATGCCCGGGTGCTGCTGGAGATCGCCCGCGATCCGCAGGCACGCCTGCGCGACATCGCCACCCGGATCGGCATCACCGAACGCGCCGTGCAGGGCATCGTGTCCGACCTGCATCAGGAGGGCTACCTGAGTCGCGACAAAATCGGCCGCCGCAACCACTACACCCTCAACCTCGAACGCAGCTTCCGCTATCCGACCGAGGCCAACCTGCCCATCCGGCTGCTGATCGACATCTTCACCCAGCACGACCTGTCCGACGACGAGACCCCCGCCGCCCGCCACGCCTCTGCCTCGACGGCCCCGATCGACTCCCCTGAGCATCGACCAAGCGCTGCTACTTCTCACGGACCTTTCTGATGCGCGTTGGCCCCGGGTGCTGCTGCCCAAGCTGACCGGCAAGGGCTGTTGCTCCATGACACGGTCAGGCCGGCATCGGTCCAGGGGGCATGGTCGTCAYAGTCGCAGTCCTTCGGACACATATCTTGCGGGAATCCGCCACATCGGATGAGAAGAACCGACCGTCTCGACCTGTCATGCAGCTGGTGGGTCTCAGGCCTTCGCCGCATCAGCTGAGGCCTTACAGGTGCCCTACGCGCGGGACTTTCTGGACTTTGTCGCCAGGGGCAGTGCGCCACGAGGCGCCGTTTCATCCGGGTGGAGAGGGAAGACCGTCCATCTCTCCGCCGTCGTAGCGGCGGGACGAAGCTGGAGGCAGCCGTGGCCGGGGATTGCCGGTGAGGGTGGGAGCAGCCTCGACAAAGCCGTGACGGCCCAGTATTACCGTATGGGCCGTGTCGAGGAGGCGGCTCAGATGCAGCGTGTCCGGGGCGAGGGCCGTGACCAGGACGGCGGGGCCGGCGAGCGGAGTCAGCGCCGCCTGCCCACGCGCCGGGTCGTCGCCGAGCAGCCGCACGGGGGGCGGCTGCCGGTCGAAGTCCGGGTCGACGACGAGGAGCTGGCCGACGGCGCGATGGCCGGCCAGGATGGCCGGGCCGTCCCAGCCGGGCGCATCCGCCCCGTAGACGGTTTCCTGGTCCAGCAGGAGGTGCCCGTCACGGCGGACGGTGAGGCGGGTGGCCAGCCGGCCCGGCGCTTCGCCTGCGCGGCCGAGCACTTGTTCCTCGCGCAGGACAAGGCGCGCGGTAGGGGTCAGCTCGACGGTGCAGGTCTGGCGGAGGTTGCTGCCGGCGGCGGAGATCAGCGGTTGGGGCAGCCAGTGCAGGGTTGCCTGGTCCGCCACGCTCAGGTGCACGTCGTAGGTGGCGTGGTCGGTGGTGGGGCCGCGCAGGGCGATGGTGGCGGCGGCGGTGGTGATGTGCAGGTGGGCGCCGGGTTCGGCGATGGCCTCGATGCGCAGCCGGTCGCCGCCGAGGGGGGCGTTCATCGCGCCGATGACGCACACCCGCGCCTGGTTGCCGTGCGGGCGGGTGCGACGCAGGTCGAAGGGGCCGGATCCGTGCAGGACGGGAAGCGCGGTGGCCTGTCCCGCACAGGTCGCCTTGATGCGGGCGGTGGCGTGCACGCTCGGGGTGGCGAGCTCGGCCGATGGGGCCTGGGTGGCGAGGGTCATGCGGGCGCTGAGGTCCAGGCGGCCAGGCGCTCGCGGAGCCAGTCCGACACGGGCGTGACGCCGCCTTCGGTTTTCAGGGCGGTGAAGGCGACGGGCAGGTCGCCGCGCTGGGCCTTGGCGTCGCGGGCCATGGCCTCCAGGTCGGCTCCGACGTGCGGGGCCAGGTCGGTCTTGTTGATGACGAGCAGGTCGGAGGTGGTGACGCCGGGGCCGCCCTTGCGGGGGATGTCGTCGCCGCCGGCGACGTCGATGACGAATATCTGGGCGTCGACCAGGCCTTTGGAGAAGGTCGCTGTGAGGTTGTCGCCGCCTGACTCGATGAGGATCACATCGAGCGGTCCGAGCTGGTCCTCCAGGTCTTCGACGGCTTCGAGGTTGGCGGAGATGTCGTCGCGGATGGCGGTGTGCGGGCAGGCGCCCGTCTCGACCGCCCTGATGCGCTCGGCGGGCAGCACGGCCTGACGGAGCAGGAACTCGGCGTCCTCGCGGGTGTAGATGTCGTTGGTGACCACGGCGATGGACAACTCATCGCGCAGCGCGCGGCACAGGGCGGCGACGGTGGCGGTCTTGCCGGTGCCGACCGGCCCGCCCAATCCGATGCGCAGGGCGCGGCGGCGGCCGTCAGGGCGCGGGGAGCGGGAACCGCCGGGGCCGTAAGAGCGGCCCTCGGGCACGTCGTGGCTGTGGTGGAGATGCATGGCGCTCCCGTGGATAGAGGGCAGATGTTGGGTCAGGAGGCGAACAGCCGCATTGGGCGGGCGGCGTGCTGTTCGGCGGCGATGTCGAGCATCGGCGCCGAGACGGCGGGCAACGCCGCGACGCCGTCGGTGTGGACGCGTTCCGCGGCGTCGGCGGCCTGCTCGGCGACGTGGTCGAGGTCGGCGGCCAGACGGGCCAGGATGGCGGTGGCGTCGAAGGGGTCCAGGCTGAGCAGGCGGACGGTGGCGGTGGCCGGGCCGCTGACGCTCTCGTAGACCGCCGCGTAGGCGGCGTCCAGCGGGGTCAGTCCTGCGGAGCGGGCGGCCAGGCCGAGGACGACGCTCTGGTGCGCGCCGTGAGGCCGGGTCGCGGCCAGGGCGTCGAGTTCGGCTGAGGGCCAGGTGGCGCGGGCGGTCCGCAGCAGCTGCCGACCGAGCCTGCGCGCGGCCTGCCGCAGGGCAGGGGCCGGGGTGCGGGCGTCGGCGGCCTCCTCCAGCAGGAGCGGGTCGTAGCCGGCGGCGGCCGCCGCGGCCAGACCCGCCGCGACCAGGCC
>NZ_NGFP01000094.1 GCF_002149035.1 Streptosporangium minutum | reverse complement strand
CTGGCGGGGCGTGTCCGGGGTGCGGGACCTGCACTCCGGACGGCCGGTGCCCGCCAACGCCCGCTTCCGGGCGGGAAGCGTGACGAAGGTCTTCACCGCGGCCGTGGTGCTCCAGCTCGTCGCCGAAGGCAGACTGGACCTCGACCAGACCGTCCAGCACTACCTGCCCGGCCTGCTCCCCGAGAATTACCGGCCGGTCACGGTCGGCCAGCTGCTCAACCACACCAGCGGCCTGCCCCCGGCGGACCAGACCAAGGGACTGCCGGCCGAGGAGACGGCCGACGGGTTCACCTGGATCTACAAGCGCCGCTTCGAGCACTGGACACCGGAGCGGATCGTGGCGCTGGCCGTACAGGACAAGATGGAGTTCGAGCCGGGTACCGCGCAGCACTATCTCAACATCAACTACACCGTCGCAGGGATGCTGATCGAGAAGATCACCGGGTCGAGCTACGAGCGGCAGGTGCGCGAGCGGATCCTGCGCCCCCTGGGACTGCGCCACACCTCCCTGCCCACCGACGACCCGTTCCTCCACGGCCCGCACACGAACGGCTACCAGGTGCTGGACGGCAAGACGATCGACGTGACCGTCTGGGGGCACTCGATGGAGTGGGCGGCCGGCAACCTCGTGTCCACGACCGCCGACCTCGAACGCTTCACCAAGGCGCTCTTCCGGGGCGACGTCGTCCCGGCGCCCCAGCTGGAGCAGATGTTCACCGTTCCGCCCAAGGAGGTCAGGATGTACGGCGACGCGAAGGAGGAGGCGAACTACAGCATGGGGCTGACCCGGATGGATATGCCCGGCGGGATCGTCCTGTGGGGTAAGACCGGCGGGCGGTACGGCTATCTCACGGGCATCGGCGGGCTGCGCAACCCGGCGGGCGCGGGCGAGTCGCCCCGCACACTCGTCTACTCCTACAACTCGGTGGACGCCAAGTCCGAGAGCGTGAAGCCGAGGATGATGAAGATCATCATGACGGCGTTCTCCTGACGGGCCGGTCACGGACGTCGGCCGGCAGGTCGGGGACGTCGGCCGGCAGGTCGGGGACGCACGGCGGGTCGGGCAGCGGGCAAAGTCATCCATGAGGGACGTCTCCCCGCTCACCGAGGTGCTGCCGTCTGCCGTTACCTGGAGTACGTGTCCGGTACCTCGCTGATTGGGCCGTCCGTCCGTCTGACCCTGACAAGCAAGCCGTAGCGCGATCTTGTCCACACCGGGCTGCCTCGAGGGGGACCTGCAAGGACCCCCGCTCGGGTCGGCGTCACCAAGGAAAAAGTGACTCTGCTCAGAACTTTTACCGGCGTTCCGCAGTCAAAGCAGAACATGATGAAGACGATGATCGGGACCTCGCTCCTCGCCGGCTCGCTGCTGGTCTCCGGCGCCACCGCGGCGGACGCCCAGACGCAGCCGACGCTGGGTCCCTACGGATATGGTGCCGTCAAGTTCGGCATGACCGCCAAACAGGCCAAGGCGACGGGGGACGTCGTCAAGAAGATTCCGGGCAACGGCGGCTGCTCCGGCTGGGATCTGAAGAAGTTCCCGACCCCCAAGGACTCGGTCGGCATCTACATCTCGCCGAACGTGGGACTGGCCGCCATCTTCGCCGCGAAGGGCATGAAAACCCCTGAAGGCATCAAGATCGGCTCCACCGCCAAGCAGGTGAAGGCGGCCTACCCGCGCATCAAGAAAGACGTCCACGGCTTTTATGTGATCCCGGTCCCCGGCAACAAGAAGGCTTACTACACCTTCGGCGTCACGCACGGCAAGGTCACCGAGTACGGCATCGCGCTCAACAAGCAGGACTGTTTCAACTAGTGGAGTAACTGACCGTCTCAAAATGAGAGCGGCGTGGCGGCCGGCGATGGAGATCGGATCTCGACAAGGTCGTGCAGGTGTCTGCCGAACTGGTCCCTGATGATCGGTGGGAGCGGGTGGCGCCGCTACTGCCGCCCCATCCGCCGCGTCGCCGGCGCCACCCTGGACGTCGGCCGATCGATGACCGTATGGTCTTGGCCGGTGTCGTCCATGTCCTCCACAAAGGCGTGGCCTGGCGTGAGACGGTCAGCACCGTAAGCTGAAAAATAGTCCGGGAGGGTATGGGTCCGCTGACAAGACCTCGTAGAAGCTTCTCTCCTGAGGTCGGGCAAGAGATCGTCCGAATGGTGATGGAAGACCGGTCGATCGTGCCGGCGGCGCGCGAGTCCGACATGAACACCGGCACGCTCAATAACTGGGTGACGATGTGCAAGCACGCCCATCCAGCGCCGGAGGTGCCGCTATCGGGCCCGGTCGCCTGATCGGCCCGACGCTGGTGTGCGGGGCTCCAAGCCCGGGGGCCTAAAGTTTGCAGGGGAGGCCAAATTCGGCAAGTGCGGAGATTCAGATACTGGAAGACATGAATCTTGAGCTGGTAGAACGAGCCATCGCCGACTTCACCCCCGACGGGCCGGACGCCCCGGGCCTCGCGGTGGGCATCTATTCCGGCGGCCGGGCGCTGTTTACCGCTGCCAGGGGCGTGGCCACGGTGGAGTTCGGTGTCCCGATCGACGCCAGGACCCGCTTCGACATCGCCTCGGCCTCCAAGCAGTTCACCGCGGCCTGCGTGCTGATGCTGGCCGAAGAGGGCAAGCTGAGCCTGGACGACGACGTCAGGAAGCACGTGCCGGAGCTGTCTCTGGAGCGCGAGGTCACGATCGCCCAGTGTCTCCACCACACCGGCGGCCTCCCGGAATGGTACGCCCTGCAGGCCATCACGGGGGTCCCGTTCCAGGTGCTGTCCGAGGAGCGGCTCATGAAGATCCTCAGCCGCATCCGCAGGACGACGTTCGAGCCGGGCACCGCCTTCTCCTACTCCAACACCGGCTACGTGCTCGCGGCCGTCGTGGTCAGGCGGGTGACCGGCAAGTCGCTGGCCGAGTTCGCGGCCGAACGGGTGTTCGGGCCGCTCGGCATGGACGACACCGTCTACCGCGACGACGCCTCGGCGCCGTTGCCGCGGATGGCGTTCGGGTATGCGGCCGGACCGGTCAGGGCCGACACCGAGGAAGGGGCGGTGGGCGACGGCGGCCTGGTGACCAGTGTGAGCCAGCTCGCGCCGTGGTTCGGATTCCTGTCGGACGGGCGGGTGCTGGGGACGCGGCTGCGTGACGCGCTGCTGGAGCGGGGGGTGCTGGCCGACGGGACCGTACTGTGCTACGCGAAGGGGATCTTCTATTCGAAAGTGGGCGAGCTCGACGCGTTCGGCCACACGGGCGGCATGCAGGGGTACGTCTCCAACCTCCTCTACCTGCCGGGGCCCGATCTCGGCGTCGCGGTGCTGACCAACCAGAGCGCGCTGGACCCGGTCGGTCTCAGCCGCCGGTTGGCCCTTGAGCTCACCGGCCGGCAGGAACGTGTCGTCCGTAAGAAGATCCCCGCTCCGGTCGTGGGGCACTGGTATCACGAGGCGACGGATGCCCCGATCACCCTCACCGAGGCCGGCGAAGGCCGGGTCGTCATCGTGCCTCAGGAGATCGAGTTCATTCCGGGCGCGGACGGCCGCTGGTACGGCGTGGGTAATGCCGCCTCGATCTGGCTGGCCGTCGAGGACGGCGACCTCGTCATGGGAAACACCCGCCGGGACGAGCCCCCCATGATCTTCACGCCATGCTCGGCCCCCGGCGAGGACAGGGCCCCGGACGGCGCCTGGCTCAGCGACGAGTACGACGTGCTGGCCGTGATCAAGGACGGCAGGTTCACCATGGGGCTGACCATGGAACTCGACACCGAGCCTGCCCCGGCGGGGGCTTGGCGGGCGGGCCCCTTCACCCTCCGTCTGGACGCGGGCGGCGATCTGACGATCAGCGGCGAGGGTTTCCGGCGCATGCGCCTCATCGCCCAGCCGGAGGGGACCAAGCCGGTGGGCATCCCCCCTGGCCTGGTGTAGCACCACCGGTTGGCCTGCAGGACGAGGGGGGCCGCCAGGAGTTTGGCGCACGAGTCAGTGAACGCGGGACGTCCGCCTTCTAACGTCCGATTGCATGACATCCGCAACCGCGCTCCCCAGGATCGCGATGGCCGCCCTCCTCCTGCTGTCCGCAGGCTGCGCCGGGTCGAAGCAGAATCAGGCAGACACGTTGCGCTGGGGGACGAGCGAGTCGCCCACCAGCCTCGACATCGCCCATAAATTCGACACCGCCTCCACCCTTGTCCAGTTCGCCGTCCTGGACACCATGATCACCCTCGGGAAGAAGGGGGAGGTGCTGCCGAGCGTCGCCGAGTCCTGGACCCATCCCGACCCCCTCACGTACATCTTCACCATGCGTGAGGGCGTGAAGTTCAGCGACGGGTCCCCGGTGACGGCCGAGGACGCCGCCTACTCCCTCAGCCGCCACAACGACCCCAAGGTCGCCTCCCAGGCGGCCAGCTACACCACCATGGTCAAAAAGGCCGAGGCCACCGACGCGCGAACGGTCAAGGTGACGCTGTCCAGGCCGAACCAGGCCTTCCTGTCCATGACCGCGCTCGCCTGGCAGATCGTGCCGAAGAAGCTGGCCGAGGCGCACCCTCGGGACCTGGGCTCGCCCGAGGTGGGCACGCTCGGTTCCGGCCCGTTCAAGGTCACCAAGTTCAGCCTCACCCAGGGCGTCACCCTGGAACGCAACCCGCTGTACTGGGGTCCCAAGCCCGCGCTGAACAAGATCGAGGTCAGGGCGATCACCGACCCCGAGACGCTCCGCCTGGCGGTCTCCTCCGGCGAGGTCGACGGCACCACCGACGTACGGCCCGGCGAGGCGCGCAAGTGGACCTCCATGCCCGACGTCACCACGAGTTTCTTCCCGGCCGACAACATCGCCTACCTGTCGCTGGCGGTCAACCAGGGCCCGCTCAAGGACGTGCACGTGCGCCGCGCCATCGCGCACGCCGTCGACAGGGCCGCCCTGATCCAGCTGATGACCGGCGGGCACGGATCCCAGGCCGACCTCCTGCTGCCCAAGCCGCAGCTCACCGCCCTGTACGGCTCGGCCTCGCCCACCGTGCGCACCTACGCGCACGACCTCCAGGCGGCCAAGGCGGAGCTGGCCAAGTCCGCCTACCCGGACGGCTTCACCCTGGCCACGCCGTACGACGCCGGTGACAAATTCGGCAAGGCGATGCAGGCCGTCGCGTCCGACCTCGCCAAGATCGGGATCACGCTGGAGCTCAAGTCGCAGCCCACCGAGAAGTACCACACGCAGCGCATGCAGCACGAGGACCTGGCGGTGCAGATGGTCGACCTCGTCTACGGCACTCCTGACCCGGGCGAGGTCCTGCCGGACCTGCTCAGCCGCGCCTCGGCAAAGCCGCAGGGCTTCAACTTCAGCGGGTACGGCAGCGACGCCCTGGACGCCACGCTTGACGATGTGGGCGGCCTGGAGGGGGAGGCCAGGCGGGAGGCGGTCACGAAGGTGCTGACCGAGGTGGCCGATCAGGTGCCCTACCTGCCGCTCTACCACCTCGATCTGCCCGTGGCGCTGAACAAGCGTTTCACCGGCGAGATCAGCACGTGGACGATCAACGTTCTCGGCGCCGTGCGCCCGGCCGGTGTGTGATGGCCTTCCTCGCCCGGCGCCTGGGCGTAGCCGTTCTGCTGCTCGGGGTGCTGTCGCTGCTCAGCTTCGTCATGCTGGTCGCCGCTCCTGGCGACCCTGAGCGCGTGCTGCTCGGCCCGCGCCCCTCCACCCCCGAGGCCCGCRCCGCCATCCGGGCGCAGTTCCACCTCGACGATCCCCTCCACGAGCGCTACCTGTCCTGGCTCGGCGGGGCCCTCCACGGCGACTTCGGCACCTCGATCTACACGCGGGAGTCCGTCACGAACGTCATCACCGACCGCCTGCCCGTCACCGCGGGCCTGGCCGGCTACGCGCTCATCCTCACGATCGGCGTCGGCGTCCCGATGGGCCTGGCCGCCGCCATGCGCCGCGGCAGCCCGCTCGACCAGGGCATCACGCTCACGGCTCTGATCGCGGTCGCCATCCCGCCGTTCGCGATGAGCATCCTGCTGCTGTACGGCTTCGCCGTCACGCTCGGCTGGTTCCCCGTGTTCGGCGCGGGGGAGACGGTGGCCGAACGGATCTCCCACCTCACCCTGCCCGCGGTGGCCCTGGCCACCGGGCAGGCCGCGATCGTCGTGCGGCAGATGCGTGCCGCCGCCCTCGATCTGGCCGGGCAGGACTACCTCACCTTCGCCAAGGCGCGCGGGCTGAGCCTGCCACGCGTCTGGATCAGCTATGCCCTGCGCAACACCGCGCTGCCGGTCCTCACCGTCGGCGGGCTGCTGCTGGCCGCCAACCTCACTGGAGCACTGTTCGTGGAACGGGCCTTCGGGCTGCGGGGGCTCGGGGAGCTGCTCGTGTCCGCCGTCGCGCAAAAAGACATCCCCGTCGTCCAGGCTCTCGTGCTGCTCGGCGGCGCCGTGGTCGTCGTGGTCAACCTCCTGATCGACCTGGCCTACCTGGCCGTGGACCCGCGGGTCAGGCACGGGGCGGTGGCCTCATGACCGCGATCTCGGGAACGCCGCTGCTCGGGGGGCGGGCGGCGCGGCTGCGCCGTACCAAGCTGGGGTTCACGACCATCGTGTCGGCGGCGGTGCTGACACTCATGGCGCTGGCCGCGATCGGCGGCACGTGGATCGCCCCCTACGACCCGGCCGCTCAGGACCTCGCGCTCGGCGCGTCGATGCCGAGCTGGGCGCACTGGGCGGGCACCGACGACCTCGGCCGCGATGTGCTCTCGCGCTGTCTGGCCGGCGCGCGCTCGGCTCTGTTCTGGCCGGTGATCGTGACCCTGTGCACGTGCGCGTTGAGTACCACGCTCGGGCTGCTGGCCGGGTTCCGGCTCGGCTGGGTGGACTCGATCATGATGCGGGTGGTCGACCTGCTCATCGCGATGCCCGGCATGCTCGTCCTCATCGTCATGGTCGGCGTACTGGGCGGCGGGATCGGCTGGGCGGTGCTCGCTCTGGCCGTGCTGTTCACCCCCGGCGACATCCGCGTGATCCGCAGTCTGACCATGGCCCAGCGCGAGCTGGCCTACGCCGAGGCCGCTCGCACGCTCGGGCTCAGCCCAAGGCGGATCATGTTCAGGCACCTGCTGCCCAACGTCGCGCCGACGGTCGTCGCGGCCGCGCTGCTCAGCTTCGTCGCCGCGCTGGTCGCGCTCTCGGGGCTGTCGTTCCTCGGCATCGGGCTGCCCGCCGGGACCCCCGACTGGGGGCTGATGATCGAGGAGAACCGCACGCTGCTCGACCTCAACCCGTGGGCCTCCGTCGTCCCGGCGGCGCTGGTCACGATCGCCGCCACCGCCGCGACCCTGCTGGGCGACCGGCTGTTCGAGAGGCTCTCCGATGCTGCTTGAGATCAACGGATTGACGATCACCGGTCCCGCCGGGACGATCGTCGACGGCGTCGGGCTCACCGTCGCGGCAGGGGAGACCGTCGGGCTGGTGGGCGAGTCGGGCAGCGGCAAGTCGCTGACCGCGCGGGCCGCCATCGGGCTGCTGCCCAAGGGCCTGCGTGCCTCCGGCTCCATCCGGGTCGGCGGGCTGGAGATCGCCGGAACCGGCGAGCGGGTGCTGCGCGGCCTCAGGGGCCGGCGCGTCTCGCTGCTGATGCAAGATCCGTTCTCCATGCTCAACCCGCTGCGCACGGCCGGGGCGCACATCGCCGAGACGACGCCGGGCCGGGCGACCCGCGAGACGGTGGCGCGCAGGCTGGCCGAGGTCGGCATCGACGACCCGTCCGTCGCCGGGCGCTACCCCTTCCAGCTCTCCGGCGGTATGCGCCAGCGTGTGGCCCTGGCCGCCGCGCTGGCCGGAGACCCGGAACTGCTGATCGCCGACGAGCCCACCACCGCCCTGGACGCCACCACCCAGCACGAGATCCTCGCCCTCCTGGCCAGGGTCCAGGCCGACCGCGGCATGGGCGTGCTGCTCATCACCCACGACCTGCGGGTGGCCTTCGCCCTGTGCGACCGGGTCTCGGTGATGTACGCGGGACGTGTCCTCGAACAGGGACCGGGCACGTCGCTGGCCCAGACGCCCGCCCACCCGTACACAGCCGGGCTGCTGCGCGCCCTCCCTTCGGTGGAGCACACGCTCGAACGCCTCATCGGCATCCCCGGCAGTGTGCCGTCGGCCGCGCAGGTGGCGTCGGAGTGCGCGTTCGCCGCCCGGTGCGAGCACGCGAGCGCGGAATGCCGCGCCTCCCGCCCGCTGCTCCGGGAGATCGGCAGCGGCCGCCTCACCGCGTGYGTCCACGACACCATCCCGCGGATCACCGCCCACGACGTCGCCACCGCCACGCTTCCCACCGGTTCGGGCGCGCCGCTGCTCGTCGTGGACGACCTCGTCAAGCGGTACGGCACGCACACCGCGCTCGGCGGCGTCAGCCTCCGGGTGACTGCCGGGGAGACGGTCGGACTGGTCGGCGAGTCGGGCTCAGGCAAGACCACGCTGGCCCGTTCCCTCCTCGGCCTGGTCACCCCCGACCAGGGGCGCATCGAGCTGGACGGCCTCGACATCACCCGCCGCCGGGCCCTGACCAGCCAGCAGCGGGCCCGGGTCCATCGGCTGGTCCAGTGCGTGTTCCAGGACCCGAGCACCTCGCTCAATCCCGTCATGACCGTGGGGGCGACCCTGGCCGAGGCCGCGGCGCAGGCCGAACCGGAGGGCCGGCTCGCGCCGGGCGACCTGCTGGAGCTGGTCGGCCTGCCGCCTGCTTACGCCACGCGGCGGCCGAAAGGGCTGTCGGGCGGCGAGCGGCAGCGGGTGGCCATCGCCAGGGCGCTGGCGGTGCGGCCGTCGCTGCTCATCTGCGACGAGCCGGTAGCCTCGCTCGACGTCTCCGTCCAGGCCCACGTGCTGGAACTGCTGCGCCGCCTCGGCCGGGAGCTGGGGACCGCGATGCTCTTCATCACCCACGACCTCGCCGTGGTCCGGCAGATCGCGGTCAAGACCGTGGTGCTGTTCAAGGGACAGGTCGTCGAGGAGGGTGACACCGCGACGGTCCTGGACGCCCCCGCGCACGACTACACCCGTCGGCTCGTCACAGCCGTTCCATGAGATTTCATATAAATACACAAAGCGGAACTCGGTCACCTCAGGAAAGGCTTCCTCCATGCACGACCTCATCCTGCGTGCGGGCACCGTCCACGACGGGTTCGGCTCGGCCGGCCGTACCGCCGATGTGGCCGTCAGCGGTGGGCGGATCGTCGCGATCGGGCGCGAGCCAGGGCCGGCCGCCCGCGTCATCGACGCGGACGGGCTCATCGTCGCGCCCGGCTTCGTCGACCCGCACAGCCACTCCGTCGGGCCCAACCACACGCGCACGTTCGGCACGTTCCCCGTCTTCCTCGGGACCTACGTCCGCGAGCGCGGGGTCGTGCCGATGCCGGAGGCCATCCGCAAGGTCACCTCGGCCACGGCCGCCCAGTTCGGACCGGCCGACCGGGGGTGGCTCGGGACGGGGGCCGTGGCCGACGTCTGCGTCTTCGACCCCGTGGCCATCAGGCACGACGGCACCTATGAGGTTCCTGACGTTGCCCCCGTGGGCGTCACGCACGTGTTCCCGGCCGGTCACCCCGTGGTCGAGGGCGGCGAGTTCACCGGCGGACGGCATGGGCGGGTGTTGCGCCGGTGAGCGCCAACGGACGTGTCACGCTCGGCATGCTGCTCGACAGCCTCGGCCCCGACGCCGTCACCGCGATCTGCCTGCCCGGCGGCAGGCAGACGCTGGTCGGCGCACCCGTCATTCACGGCGCGGGTGAGTCGCTCGTCGCCCCGGTCGAGGGCGCGCTGCTCCTGGTGACCGGCCGCCCCGACCCGGCCGACGTCCAGCAGGCCGCCGCCGCCGGGGTCGCCGCCGTCGTGGTCCGAGGCCCGGTGAATCTTGCGGCTCTGGAGGAGGTCGCCGGTGCCGCGGGGATCGCGCTGCTGGCGGCCGCTCCCGGCCTGGCATGGGGTCAGCTCTACACCCTGGTAGACGCCCTCCTGGCCATCGTCGCCCCTGCCTCCGATCTGGGCGAGACGACGGCGGCCGACCTGTTCGCCCTGGCCAACCAGGTGGCGGCGCGCGTCGGCGGAGCCGTGACCATCGAGGACCTGGCCATGCGCGTCCTGGCCTACTCCACGGTCGACGGGCAGCGGATCGACGACCTGCGCAGAGAGGGGATCCTGGGCCGCAGGGTCCCCGAGCACCCGACCCACGCCGAGGAGTACGCCGCCGTCCTGCGCTCCGACGCAGCCGTCTGGAGCTACGACCCCCGCGAGTACCTGCCTCGGCTGGCCATAGCGGTCCGGGCCGAGGGCGAGGCGCTCGGCACCATCTGGGTCATCGAGGCCGACGTTCCGCTCGCATCCGACACGCCTCAGATCCTGGCCGAGGCCGCCAGAAACGCCGCCCCGCATCTGGCCAGGCTCAACCTGGCCGCCGACGAGGCGCGCAGGACCAGGGACGAGTGGCTCGGCTGGCTGCTGCGCGGCGTCGGCCCGGTGGGCGAGCTGGCCACCTCCTTCGGCCTCGACCCGGGGGAGCCGGTCGTCGTCGTGGCCATCGGATCGGGTGACGGTGACGTCTTCGCCGCGGGCCACGCCGGAGATCTCCTGCGCACCGCTTACCGCGCCTACCGCATGAGGGGTGTGGTGGGCGCGGTCGGCGGCCGCGCCTACGCGGTCGTGGCCGCCGACTCCACCGGGCCCGTCCTGCGCAGGATCACCGCTGGAATGCTCGGCCAGATCGAGGAACGGCTTGGCGGCCGGTGGCGGGCCGGGATCGGCAGGACCGTGCCCTCCGTGGTCCAGGCGCCGCTCAGCGCCCGCCAGGCCGAGGAGGCGTTGCGTGTGATGTGCGGGCCGTTCGCCACCGGCAGGGTCGGTGGGCACGCGGAGCTGTCGGCGGCGCTGTACCTGCAGGAACTGGCGGTCTCCATGCGCGCCACGCCCGTCCACGCCGGCGAACCACTGTCGGTGCTGGTCGAGCACGACGCCAGTCACGGCACCGAATGGGTGCGCAGCCTGCGGGTGTGGGCGGCGAAGCACTACGACGTGCCCAGAGCGGCCGAGGCGCTGTCGCTGCACCCCAACACCCTGCGCTACCGCCTGCGCAGGATCGGCGAGCTCATCGCCCTGGACGACCCCGACGTCCGGCTGGTCCTGGCGCTGCAACTGCGGCTCCACGCGGCCGCACTGCGCCCGGGCACAAACGGGGACGGATGAATTTCGGCTTCCACGCCAACGCCCGAGCCCCGGTCGTGGCGGGATGCTGGGGCCCATGGTCGAAACCCTCACCAAGGTGCGCGTCGTCCCGTTGCACGGCACCCCTCAGATCCAGGCAGCCGACCGGCTGCTGCGCCGCGTGTGGAGCACCCAGGACGGCGAAGACCCTCCCGTCGCCCTGGACATCATGTGCGCCCTGGCCCACACCGGCGGCTATGTCGCCGGGGCCTTCCTCGGCGAGGAACTCGTCGGGGCGGCGGCCGGCTTCCTGGCGGCGGGGGAGAGCCTGCACTCCCATGTGGCCGGCGTCGCCCCAGAAGTGCAGGGGCGGGGGGTCGGACGGGCGATCAAGGAGCATCAGCGCAGGTGGGCGGCCGAGCGCGGGCTCCGCTCGATCTCCTGGACCTTCGACCCGCTTGTACGCCGTAACGCCTACTTCAACCTCAGCCGCCTGGGCGCGCGGGCCGAGCGCTACCTGACCGACTTCTACGGCCCGATGACCGACGGGATAAACGACGGCGACGTGTCGGACCGCCTGTTCGCCGAATGGCCCGTGGACGGCACGCGGGCCGAATCCTCTGACACCAGTGAGGCACGAGTGATCCTTGACACCTCCGGCCGGGTGACCGGTCCGGGCGGCTCCGCCGTACTGAAATGCGCGACCCCCGCCGACGTCGAACGGATGCGCCGCCAGGAGCCCAGCGCGGCACGGGACTGGCGGGCCGCGCAGCGCGAGGCCCTGGGCGGCGCGCTGGCTGAGGGCTACCGCATCACCGGCTTCACCCCCGACGGGTGGTATGTCCTGGAGCGTGCAGCGTGATACTCACCGACTTCTCCGTGCGAACGGTCGCGCTCCCGCTGATCAGCCCCTTCCGCACCTCGCTCGGCACCCAGACCGTGCGCAACGCCCTGCTGGTGCGGGTACGCGGCGCCGACGGCGAGGAGGGCTGGGGCGAGTGCGTGGCCGATGACGAGCCCACCTACAGCCCCGAGTACCTTCAGGGGGCCGCCGACATCATCACCCGCTTCTTCGCGCCCGCGCTGCGTGCCGTACCCGACCTCGACCCCGCGGGCGTCGCGCCCGCGCTCGCTCACTTCCGCGGCCACCCCATGGCCAAGGCGGCGGTCGAGATGGCCGTCTTGGACGCCGTGCTGAGGTCGCGGGAGACACCGCTCGCCGTCCACCTCGGAGGGGTACGGCAGAGCGTGCGCGTGGGCGTCTCAGTGGGGATCGCCGATAGCCTCGACGCCCTCCTCGACACTGTCGACCGGCACGTCAGCGCCGGATACGCGCGGATCAAACTCAAGATCGAGCCCGGCTGGGACCTCGAGCCGGTCCGTCTGGTGCGCGAGACGTTCGGCGCCGACCTGATGCTCACCGTGGACGCCAACACCGCCTACGCCCCCGCCGACGCCCGTCACCTGACCAGGCTTGACGCTTTCGGCCTGGCGCTCCTGGAGCAGCCTTTCGCCCCCGACGACCTCCAGGCCCACGCCGACCTGGCCGCGCGCATGGACACCCCGATCTGCCTCGACGAGTCGATCACCTCGGCCCGTGACGCGGCGGCCGCCCTGCGGGCCCGCGCCTGCTCGATCATCAATATCAAACCCGGGCGGGTCGGCGGCTACCTGGAGGCCCGCCGCATCCACGACCTGGCCCAAGCCAACGGGGTGCCCGTCTGGTGCGGCGGCATGCTGGAGACCGGCCTCGGCCGCGCCGCCAACCTCGCCCTGGCCTCGCTGCCAGGCTTCACACTGCCGGGCGACATCTCCGCCACCGCTCGCTACTACGCCAGCGACATCACCGCGCCCTTCGTGCTGGAGGGCGACTCGATCCGCGTACCCACTGCCCCCGGCCTCGGCGTCCAGCTCGACCCCGAGGCCCTGGAATCCCTCACGGTGTCGCCCAGCTGACCAAGAGCTGTCCAGAGTTCGGATCATGTGGTTGAGGTGAGAAGTTTCAGCCACATGATCGAGCCTCGGAGGTAGAGTCCAACCCGACCTGCCCGCGCGATGCGGCCTCGGCGACGACGGCCGAGCGGTTGCAGCAGTTCATCACCTCCTCGACCTGGGATTATGTGGCGGTAGGGCGGCGCCCAAGGAGATCGGACCGTGTATCTGAGGCCCCGATGAGTCCCGAGGGCAAGGCTCGGAGGAAGCCCTTGTCCTCGAAGCTCCGGGCCGTGGAATCCCAAGAACAAGGGCGAGGCCGTGCCGTACGGCCGGCTCAGGGTTGGGTGTCGAGCCACTCCTGGAAGGTGGGTCCTGCGAGCTTGGCGTGCGGGCTGGGCTTCAAGCGCCTGCTACGCCGAGCCGGGTCAACGGCCGGGCGGCGGCTTGATGGCAGGGCAGTGCGCACCGCGCGCCGGCGTCCGCAGGTCGATCAGGTATCGCTCGGTCGCCGCGGTGACGCAGCCGCTGTCCATCGAGTACACCCCATGGCCCCACCCGTCGTAGGTCAGCAGCACCGCACTCGGCTGGCGCGCAACGTTCTGGGCCCACTCGTACGGTGTGACCGGGTCGTACCGGCTGTTGAGCATCAGCACCGGGGGCACGCCCTTCCACCGCAGCGGCTCCTGCGGGTTGCGCGCCCGGTCCGGCCAGCCGACGCACGTCATGGTCGAGGCCCAGGCCTGCGCGGGCAGTTTCATGTCCGGCGCCACCTGAGCGAGTTTTCGGCGGTACGCCTGCACCTCGTCGACGTTGCGGACCGGCACTCTCCAGTCCTGGCAGAAGATGGGCGTGGCCGGGTCCTCGACCGGCTTCTCCGAGACCTGCTTCGACGGGGCGGTGACCGCCGGCTCCGGCTTGCTCGCCAGCAGTTTCGCCTGATCCTCCGACAACGACTTCCAGTACGGGCCGAGGAAGGCGTATTGGGTGTCGAGGAGCAGTTCGATGAGGCTGATCTTCATCGTCGTACGCGGATCGATCAGCTTCCCCCGTTCGGCTCTGGCGTACAGCTCGGCGAAGACGCGGCGGACGTCCTTGCCGTGCAGCGCGCAGTCGGTCGAGCGCCGGCACCACGCCACGTACTGGTCGAAGCTCTCCTGCACGGCCTTCGCCTCACTGCGCAGAAAACTCCACGTCGTGGCCTGGCTGTGGTCCATGGTGCTGTCGAGCACCATCGCACGGACCCGGTGCGGGAACATCTGGGCGTACTGCTGGCCCATCAGGGTGCCGTACGAGTTGCCGTAGTAGGTCAGCTCGCGCTCGCCGAGAGCGGCCCGGATCGCGTCCATGTCCCGGATGACGCTCTTGTTGTCCACGAAGCCGACCAGCGGCCCGCTCAGCTTCCGGCAGCCGTCGCCGTACGCCCGGTTGAGCTCGCGGAGGCGGCGGAACTGCTCCGCCGTAGTGGGCAGCACGTCGGAGGGCCGCAACGTCGTCGGCCGGCACCGGATCAGGTGGCTGCGGCCCACGCCCCGGGGGTCGAACCCGACGACGTCGAAGCGGCGGCGCACGCCGGCGGAGAAGCTGCCGCCTATGCCGTCCGCCTGGACGTCCGCCACGCCTGACGCTCCGGGGCCGCCCGGGTTGATCAGGATGGAGCCGATGCGTGCGCTCGGGTCTGTGGCCTTCCGCCGGGCGAGTGCTATCTCGATCGCCGGTCCGTCCGGCCGGGACCAGTCGATCGGCACGGTCACGCTGCCGCACTCCACCGCCGGCGTGTCCGGACACGGCTTCCAGCCGACGCCCTTCGTCGCCGAACGCGGCTCGCCCTGCGAGTCCGCGCGCACCGGCGTGATGCCGAGCGCCGTACCGGTCACCAACGCGGTGAGCACCGTGCCGACCCAGACGTGTCGTCTCATGCCATGCCTTCTCGTTCTGGCCGGTGCCGGCGGTACCGGCTCGGCATACCGGCGACGCGGGCGGGGCGTCGACGGGTTGTGGGTGTCGTGGGTTCTATTCACTGCGCAGTCCACCTGGTTTGGTCAGTCGCCACAGCAGCGGCAGGCTGGCCACGGTGGTCAGCAGGACGACCAGGGCGGCGGCGCCGGAGGTGGCGCCGATGCCGATCCAGTCGAGCCGGATCGAGGCGCCGGCGGCGGCCTGCAGGATCACCGACAGCCCGGTGCCGGTCAGAACGGCCAGGGTGAGGCCGAGCATGATCGGAATGGCGATCTGGTGGAGGACCGATCCGCTCAGGGTGTTGCGGCGGGTGCCGAAGGCGACGAGCACGGCGAGCAGCCGGCGCCGCTCGCGGAGTTGCTCGGCGATGTTGACCAGCAGGCTGGCGCCGATGAGCAGCAGCAGCGCGGTGGCGCCGGCGAGGAGCACCTGCCTGATGGTCACCAGGGCGCTGTCGAGTGCCCGTGACTCGATCAGCTGGACGTGGGCGGTCGGGTTCACCCGGGCGACGGCGTTGCGGAGCCGGTCGATGGCGTCGGGGTCGGCCGGGTCCAGCGTCACGTAGTGCGTGACGCYGGACGGGGTGGGCCGGCTGCCGCGCAGCGCCGCGGGGGTGGCCAGGACAGTCGCGACCGTCGGCTGGAGGGGCCCGGGGTGCGGCTGGACGGTGCGGACCGTGGCGGGCAGGGGCCACCGCGGAAGCCGCCCGGTTGCCGTCTTCGTGGCCTCGCCGAGGGTGTAGGTGGTACCGGGGCGGGGTGGCGCGGCCGGCGAGACGACGACGAACGTGTCGCCGTCGGCGCAGGCGCCGAGCTGRGCCTCCTGCCGCAGCACGGCGCAGTCTCCGACCAGCAGATTGGTGAAGGCGTCCGGTGCGGCGGCGGATCCGGCTGGGACAGCCTTCACCGATGTCACGGCGTCGGCGGCACGGACGCCGGGGGCGTTGTCCAACGCGGCCTCCCAGCGTCTCAGCTCGGTCGCCCAGCCGACGCCGGACTCCCCGAGTCTGGATGTGGGGAACACCTCGGCCTGGAAGCGGCCGGTGTCGCGCCGGTTCTCTGCGGTGTTCTGGGCCTGGACGGCGGCGAGCAGCCCCTGCAACGCGATCACGCCGGCGACCGCGACGGCGATGCCGGACACTGCCCGCACCGCGGTGCCGCTGTCCAGCTGCAACCGGCGAACCGCCAACTGCCAGGCGACGCCTCCGCCCCCCAACCGGCGGACCGTCGCCTCCACCACCCAGGGCAGCAACAGGGCCATGCCGACCAGCAGGGCCGCCACCCCCGCCATGACCTGGAATTCGAACCCCGTCGCCTGCTCGGAGAGTCCGCTGCGCAACGGGTACAGCAGGACCAGTCCGGCCGCGGGCAGGATCAGCCTCCACCACAGCCGTCGGCGGCGGTCACCACTGAGCCTGACCACGCCGAGCGGCTCGACCACCACCCGCCGCAGCGCGGACAGCGTCACCAGCACCGCCGTGACCGGCACCATCGCGACCACCAGCACCACCAGGGCCGGGACCGGCCGGAAGTCGGCAGGGTAGAAGCTCATGCCGGCCGGGAGCATCCATGCGGCCGGCACGCGTACGGCGACGTAGAACAGCCCGCCGACGGCCAGCCCCAGCAGGGCGCCGGCCAGGGTCTCCCCGGCGGCGATCCGCCGGGTCATGGCGGCGTCCGCGCCGACCAGCCGCAGTGCGGCCAGCCGGCGGTCACGAGCCTCGCCGCCGAAGCGCACCGCGGTGGTCACGAAGACCGCCACCGGCAGCAGCAGCACGACCAGCCCGACCACTCCCAGCAGCATCAGCACCGGTGGCACTCCCTCGTCGAGGTCCCACCTGCCGAACGACCGCACCCGGCTGGCGGAGCCTTCGGTGAGCCGGTCGGTGCCCAGGTAGAAGGCGTACTCGCCGGGACCGGCCAGTCCTTCCGCACCGATAGTGCCGACCACGCGTGCGTCCCAACGGCCGCGCAGCAGCGCCCCCTCGTCAGTGGCGAGCAGCCGGGCCAGGGCAGGCGAAGCCGCCATCTCGCCGGAGGCAAGCCGCCGGGACACCCCCGGCGGCAGCGGCGCCAGCTCCCCCTCGAACTGCACCAGCCGTCCGTAGATCTCCCTGTCTCGGTACTGCGTGTCCGCTCTGTCGATGAGCAAGGTTCCGGCGCCGCTGGGCATCGACTGCGTCCAGTCCACGTCACGGGCGGCGAGCCGGGCGTCGCGGGCCGCCACCACGGTCGGGAGGCTGGCGGCGATGAGCAGCGTCGCCACCCCGAGCCCCACCCCGAGCGCGATCATCACGAGCCGGGCCCAGCCCGAACGGCCGCCCGCCACGCTCAACCGCATCCCCAACGCCGGCTCGCCGACCCACCGCGCGAAGGCACCACGCCGCGGCGCACCGCCCGCGCTCATCAGACGTACTCCTGCTCGCGGACACGGCCGTCACGGACCGTGGCCTCCCGGTCGGAGTACGCGGCGACCCGCGCCTCGTGGGTGACCAGCACCACCGCCGCGCCGGTCTCCCGGGCCGCCGCGATGAACAGCTGCATCACCCGCTCCCCGTTGAGCGAGTCCAACGCTCCCGTCGGCTCGTCGGCGAAGATCACCCGAGGCCCGGTGACCAGCGCGCGGGCCACCGCCACCCGCTGGCCCTGCCCGCCGGACGCCTGGCCGGGCCGCTTGTCCGCCACATCCGCGACTTCCAGCCGCTCCAGCAGGCCGGCCGCCCGCCGGGTCGCCTCCCGCCGCCGCATCCCGGCCAGCCGCAACGGCAGCGCCACGTTCTCCAGGCAGGTCAGCTCCGGTACCAGCTGCCCGAACTGGAACACGAAACCGAACTCGGTGCGGCGCAGCGCACTGCGCCGCGCGTCCGACAAGGCCGCCATGTCCTGACCGGCGTAGCTCACCCGGCCGGAGTCGGGGGTGAGGATCCCGGCCAGGCAGTGCAGCAGCGTGGACTTGCCGGAGCCGGACGACCCCAGCAGTGCCAGCACCTCCCCGGAGTGCACCTGCAGCGAGGCGCCGTCCAGGGCCGGGGTGACACCGAAGCTCTTGACAAGGTTCTCCGCGACCAGCAGCGGCGCGTTCGGGGTCGGGCGGCTCATCACGCGTCCCCCCGCACCTGGTCGCCGAGCTGGTCCAGCCTGGCCGCGGTCAGTTCGAGCCAGCGCAGGTCGGCCTCCAGGTGGAACAGGGCGTGGTCGCAGATGAGCTGGTCGGCCAGGTCGCCGACGCTCTTGCGGCGGGTCAGCTCACGCATCAGCCGCAGGTGCTCGGTGCGCTGGGTGTCCAGCAGGTCGGCGGCGTCCCGGCCGGTGAGCAGGGCCAGGACGACCTTGGTGTAGAGGGTGCTCTGCAGGTACGGCTCGGGCTTCTCCGGCTGGGTCAGCCAGCTGGCCACGTCGGTGACGCCGGCCGAGGTGATCGCGTACCGCTTGCGGTCCGGGCCGCCGCCCGGTTCGGACTCCACCTCCACGAGGCCGTTCTTCAGCAGCCGCGCGAGGGTCGCGTAGACCTGGCCGTAGTGCAGTGCCCGGCCCTGGCCGAACCGTTCGTCGTAGGAGCGCTTCAGGTCGTAACCGTGACGGGGACCGGACTCCAACAAGCCTAAAAGAGCAAAGCCAACTGACATGCCGATCACTATACACATCATCTATACACTCAATGTTTAGTCTGGTTCGGAACCGATCTCGCACCACTGAGCTGACGCCGCGCGGCACCACCGGACCGACCGTCGAATCCGCGGGCCCGTCCCTCACCCTCGACCGCTGTGCCCCCGGCTGCGGCAACATCATCCGCACCGACGAGCACGCCATCCAACTCCGCGAACGCGCCGAAGTCCTCGACAAACGCGCCGCCTTCACCGCACGACCCATCGGTGATCGGCCCCGGAGCGGCATGGAACAGACAGCGGCCGCTCCCGCCCGGCCCGTAGCTGAGGGATATCCCTTGAGTCCGCCTGTAGGGGTTGCGGTAGTGCGGGGGAGATTTTCGATGGACATGCAGGTTAAAGCCACAGTGAGGGCCGTCGAGTACAGTCTGGGAGACGGGCCGCTGACCTGCACGTTCGTTGTTTCCCGCGGGACCCCTTCACCTCGGCCATCGTCGCCCTATACCGCGTCTTCGCTGAGCACTGTGCCGGCCGCTCGGCTCCCGCTCTGTGCGGGGAGCTGGTCGGGATGCCATGGCATCCATTTCCGCTCAACTTCCGCCTCCAGATCGACTCCGTGATGCCGTGCCATGAGCAGGACCTGGGACAAGACATCGGCGAGTTCGGATCGGAAGCCCACCTCCAGCTCCTGCGGAGAGTGCCCTTTGTCTCTGGCCTGCCCGGCAGCGCGACGAGTGACCTGGTCAACCGCTCGTAGGCGGTCCGGGCGATGTCCAGCTGCGCGCGCAGACTCTCGGATTCACCGTCATAGCCACGCTGGCTATGACGGTTCCATCCGGGCTCTGACGCACATTCCGTGAAGGACTCCTCCGGCCTCACAGGCGGACCACCGTGACCTGTGCAGAAAGACCAGCAGGACACATCTTGGTCACCCGGATCTCCTGGTTTCACGAAACGTGCGCCAGAACCTTGATCTGGCCCCACCTGAAACCGATCAAGGGCATCGGATTCAGTTCGGTCTGTGGACTCGGGGACTGCCGTCTTCGAACCCCTGCCGGGCGAGAGCATCGCCCGCCCAGCGGGCGCCGGGGGTCGGCGTCGTGCAGGGGGCAACGCCCTCGCATCGGACCACGGCGTTGGAGTCGGCCCTTGAGCAGCACCCGAACGGCCAGTGACGTTAAGGAGCCTGGCCGGCTCGTCTCATCGTCACTGGCCGTTCCGATGCGGAAAGCGACGTGGTCGTCAGGCGGTGAAGATCAGGCCGAGGTAGGCGTCGAGGACGGCGAGGGCCTCGACGCCGGTGTAGACGCCGAACAGGAGGGGCCAACGGAGGCCCTCGACGACCCCGATCAGATGGCGAGCGGAGCGGAGGCCAGGTCCTCGGTGGTCTGCTTCGACCGCGTTCTGCAGAAGGCGATCAGAACACCATCGTGAGCAGGTCGGCGAACAGCTCCTGTTCGTCGATCTCGAGCCCGCGGTTCGTGAACCACGTGGCCATGTTGTGGCAGTCGCGCATCAGGAAGTCCATGCCCTTCGGGTTGCCCACGATGTCGATGACCTGGGGCAGGTCGATCATCACGATCCGCTCGGCCTGCGCGAGGACGTTGTACGGCGAGAGGTCGCCGTGCGCGAGCCCCGCGCGGGCCAGTTCACGCATGCCGTTGCGGAGCTGATCGAAGTACACACCGAGCAGCTCCTTCGACGGCCGGACCTGGGCGAGCCGGGGCGCGGCACCGCCCTCGCCGTCGTCGATGAACTCCATCAGCAGTTCGGTGCCGTCCACCTGCACGGGATACGGCACCGGGACGCCGGCCTTCCACAACCGGTTGAGGGCGTCCCATTCGGCGTACGCCCACTGACCGGCCGCGACACTGCGGCCGTGCGAGGTCTTCTTCGCCATCGCCCGGCTGTCGCGGCTGTTGCGGGTACGGCGGCCTTCGACGTACGACGTACTGCGGTGGAAGGACCGGTGTTCCTCGGTGCGGTACCGTTTCGCGGCCAGCAGCGAGGACTTCGCCGGGTTGTCGCCGATGGCTTCGACGGCCCGTTCGAGCAGGAAGACGTCGGCTTCCTTGCCGGTTTTGAGGATGCCGAGCTCGGTGTCGATCGCAGCCTGTTCCGTGACGACCCACGAGGGGCGTGGTTCCGGGCCGCGAGAGCCGCGCTCGACGTCCAGCCAGGTGGACCACCGCTGATCCGGGCCCAGCTCCTCGTCAACCGAATGGAACTCGAAGACGAAGGCGTCGGCCGGATCTGGCCGGGGCTCGTCACCGGTGAAATCGGACCAGCGGGAGTCGAGGTCGGAGTAGGAATCAGAGAGTTCGTACTCGGAAGACAACGGGTGTGCTCCTGAACAAAGAGGTGGGACTGATGCGGACATGCCGCAGCGCAGTAATGGCCATCCGTCAGCCCTCCTTAGTTCAGGCAGCGTTCGCCGCCGCTCGGTCACCCCAGCATGCCCGCCCATTCCGGGCTCCGCAACGTATTTACCGGAGCCGGGACCGCGCGGTCAGGCTCAGCCGGAGCTCCTGCATCGGCTTCGCGGATCGGCAGACCCAGTTCCGGCAGCACCTGCTCCCGCCAGACCCACGACGCGGCGAGCCGGCGGCGGTGTTCGTCGTACGCCGCCGCGCCGGTGAACCGGTCGAGGAAGAACACCCGCTCCAGATCAGCCTGCGACGGCGGCCCCGCGAACCGCCCATACGCCGCCGCCTCATCAGTCAAGAACTCCACCGGCATAGCTCGCAAAGTAGGATCAACAGCCAGCCGACTACCCACAGCGATCAAACTGTTACAAGATCTACGCCCAGCCGACTCCACCCGCATCGGAACGGCCCGTAACGACGGGGTTGCCGGGCTCCTTAACGTCACTGACCGATCGGTTGCCGCTCAAGCCCCGAGCCCGCGCGGACTTTCGGACGCCACCTCCCAGGGTGGGGCCGATCCAGGCCGACATCGAGGTTCCGAGATCATCAGCGGAGCCGTGCGAGGCCAGATCAGACCGTCCGAGTGGGGCACTTCAAGACTACGGCTTCACGGTAGTGGTCTGCCTTCATGCCTGGCGGGCAGAGGTCAAGCCCTGCCGCCTTGAGGACAAGGCATCCCGCGCCGCCTCATGGCCGATCCGTTGTCGGCGGTCGCGTCGGCCGGGGACCCGCCTCCGGTCCAGGGACAGGCCGCGTCAGCCGACTTCGGCAGGCCAGGGGCGCGACTCTCCACACCTTCCTGAATTCCCCGTACAGCCCTCAGCGGAGAAGTACCGTTGGCCGATGACCGCCGACACCCTGTCACCGGAGTCCGCTGAACGTCTGCGCGCCGATATGGTCGCGACGCTGATCGAGCAGGGTTCGATCCGTTCACCGGAGGTCGAAGCGGCCTTCGCGAAGGTTCCGCGCGACAGGTTCGCTCCCGAAGCGCCCCTCACGGACGCCTACGCTCCCCAGGACGTGGTCATCACCAGGCGCGACGCGGGGGGCAGGGCGACCAGTTCGCTCAGCGCGCCCTGGCTTCAGGCCGAGATGCTGGAAGCGGCTCGGCTTTTCCCCGGGGCGAAGGTCTTGGAGATCGGATCGGGCGGCTACAACGCCGCGCTCATCGCTGAGATCGTCGGCCCCTCTGGTCTGGTGGTCTCGGTTGACATCGACCCATTCGTCGCCGAGCGGGCGGGGCGTTTCCTGGCCGAGATCGGTTACTCGCGTGTGCGGGTCGTGCTGGGTGATGCTGAGGACGCCGCCGCTGAGCACGTGCCCGAGGGCGGCTTTGACGCCATCATCGTCACTGTGGGGGTCTGGGATATCCCGTGGGGGCCTCTGCTCGCCCCGGCCGGCCGGATGGTGGTGCCGCTGCGGTTCTCCACGGTCAGCCGGTCGTTCACCTTCGTCCGGGACGGCGACCATTTCGTCGGCTTGGACCCCATGGTGTGCGGATTCGTTGCGATGCAGGGAGCCGGGGCGCTCCCGGATCAAGAGGCGGTCCTGGCCGATGGTGCGGTGAGGCTGACGCTGGAAGAGGGACCCGCCCTTGACGTCGCGGCGCTCGATCAGGCCTTGACCGGCGACCGTGCCGAGCTGTGGACCGGCGTCACGGTCGGCCGGGGTGAGCCGTTCGACTCGATGCACCTGTGGATCGCAACCGCAGATGATCGGTTCGGCATGATCTGGCAGGACCCGGAGCGCGACTGCGGCATGGTCAAGTTGGCGATGGGCTGGTATTGCCCCGTGCTCATCACCGCCGACAGTTTCGCCTACCTCGCGATCCGCGAACTGCCCCGGGCGCAGGAGGCGACGGAGCACCGGTGGGAGTTCGGCGTCTGCGGGTACGGGCCCGCCGGTGCCGAACTCGCCCGCCACCTTCACGATCACGTTCAGGTGTGGGACCGGGGCCGGCGAACCCATACCGCTCCGAGGTTCATCCTCTACCCCGCCGAGGCCCTCCCGCCCGTACCGGCGGTCGGCCGGATCTTCCGCAAGCGGCACACCCAACTGGTCATGACCTGGCCGTAGCCGCCGAGCAGACACGCCGGCCTTCGTGGAGGGCCTGAAGGGCGAAGCACCCTGGCCCGGCGGCCGCCGTACGGCGCACGGAAGTTCGCACCTGTAGACGACCGCCGGCAGCACGACCTTGCGCTCGTGCTCGCCGCCCTCGGCCAGTGGGGCCCATTCGGCGCGTTCGCCTTCCTCGCCGTCTCCCGCGAGCCGTTCTGCGCGCTTCAGGACTCTCCGAGCAGTGCTTCGATCGCCGAGCCGATCTCCGGGCGGGCGTCTGCGGCCAGTGCCCGCCACGCGCGGAGGGTCGCGCGGTCGTCGGTCGCTCTGAGCGACTCGGCGACGAGCGGGGCATCGGCGGCGGTGAGGACACCTGCCTCCTGGTAGTCGCCCACTTCCCACGGGGTGCCAGGGGCGAAGGAGGGCAGGCCGGTGCGGGACCGTGCCGTGCCGGTACGGGCTGGAGCGATCGCCACGAGCAACCTGCGCGCCGCACCGTCATGATCGAGATACCTGATCGGGATGAGGCGCGGGCCGTCGACGGTCCCGGTGATCTCCAGGGCGGGCCGGGCATCCGAGCGGTCGTCCAGGGTGAAGAGCGCCTTGTTCGGGGCGGCTACCGCGTAGTAGCCGGTCGCGGCGGCGACGGCGCTCCTTTCGACGGCGGGCATGGGAAACACGCCGATGGTGTCGTCCCAGGTGGGTGTCAACGTCTCGAAGGACCAGTGGCCGGCGCGGACGTTCGCGAAGCCGGCCGCACCCCGCTCGTCGAACGCGGCCAGGTGGCGAACGGGCAGGAGCGTCGTGTGGGGGCTGGTCGTCCTGGCCGTGAGCCACAGGCCTGTCAGCTCATCGACCGGGAGCCGCTGTGACGACACCTGGAAGGTGATGGCGTAGCGCGAGCCGCTCGCGCTGGCGGTGACGGCCACCTCGACGCCTCCCACCGCTGTCGTGGCGGACGGTTCGTCGGGCGACAGCCCTCTGCTGCGCAGCCGGTCCAGTGCTTCCTTCACGGCGGTCCGGATCTCACGCCGGTCCCTGTCGGCGGCGAGGTCGGCCGCCACGACGGCGTCGGCCGCCACGGCCATCGCGCTCGCCGTCTGCTCGTCCAGCCAGCGGGCATCCATCTCGGGGTACGCCTCGCTGAGGAGCTCCCTGCAGAGCCGCTCGAAGCCGTCAGACGTCCGTTCGCCGTCCATCATGATCACCTCTGCTCGATCCGGCACAGGGGGCACCGTTCGCGCAGCGGCGAGTGGTGCAGGAACCCGCTCCCGATCGCCACGGCCTGCCGCATCGCGCGGCTGCCCTCGGCCCGCGGTTCGACGGACCTGCTCTTCAGGACCCGCAGGACCGTCTGTTCCCAATGATCCTGCGACCGGAGCCAGTCGTTGTCGTGCAGCTTGACATACGCCTGCGCGAAGCCGGGCGGCACTTCGAAGCCGCACTGGCTGAAACACAGATCGCGAAGATGCGGGATGAGGTCACTCATCCCCGGCCTTGGGGAAGAAGTCGTCCAGTGGCCTGGTCCTTCGTGCCCCGATCGCGTCGCTGACCACGTACCCCGCCACCGCCCCGGCTATGCCGGGAGCCAGCAGCCATCCAGCCACGGACAGGAACCAGGCCAGGGCGGGGACGCTGGTGTCGGCCGGTGACGTGATGCCGATGGTCACGTCGTAGGCGCGCCGCCAGCCGATCGTGAGGCCGTTGACGGCGAACAGCAGGCCGAAGCCGGCAAGGATGGGAGCCCCGCGGGTCGGCAGCCAGTAGCGCAGTCCGTGGTGCCTCTCCAGCGAGCGCCACCAGCGTCTGACGCCATGACGCAGGGGCTCTCCGGGGGGAGGGGGAAGGTCGACGTCACCGTGTCGTTCGCCGGACGGCTTGGTCATAGCGGCATGATAACGCCGGGTCTGCACGTGATCACGGTGTTCGGCAGGACATGACGCCCGGGACTTCCTATCGTGAATTCGTGAGAGAGCAGCCTCTCGTGGAGGTGGGATGTCGACTGCGAAGCGCCTTCGTTCCTGGCTCCGGCGCCCGAAGGAGTCCGCGCTCGACCGCCTCCTCGATCTGGAACGTCGGCACGCGAGCACTCCGGACAATCCCGACGAAGCCTTGGGGCCACACGAGGCGTGGGACGCGCTGATCGGGCAGTCCCTCTGGATGGACGCCTGCCGGGACGCCGCTGCCCGGCGTCCGCAGCTCCTGCTCGGCTGGGCGCGGGAACCCTCCGGATGCTGGTCGCTGGAGAGGATCGAAGAGGGGGAACCGCGATCCGGTGGTGACCCGCTCTGCCGGGAGTCCACCAGGGCGCTGCACGTGGCGTGGCTGGCGGCACTCGTCGCAGGGGCGTACGGCACGGCCGACGACGAGGAGGTTCGCCGGCAGCTCGCCCGCGTGGTGGACGCCTGGACGGCGGCTCACACGCTGCCGCGACCTCGAGCGTTCGGCGAGGTGCGGGGTTTCGGCGGGCACCCCGGCGTGCATCGGATGGCTGATCTGCTCACGCCGGGACCGGCCGGATCCATGATCATGTTGCAGGCCCTCTGGCTGGCCGGGGGCGTCCCGGCGCCCGTCAGGCGGCGGGAGATCGGCGTGGTGTTCGAGTCGTCGGCACCGGGGGAGGGGCTGACCGGTTCGCTGAGCATGGAGGTCCTGCCCGAGGGGCCGCCAGGGCTCTTCCCTCATCCGCGGACGATGAGCGTGTTCGGCGCGGACCAGGAGTTCCAGCGAGCGCTCACCAACGCGTGGGAGTTCCAGACCCGGGAACGGCGAAACGTGCCGTGCCTGCTCTGGCAGCTGAGCATCACCGGCCACCGGGGCCGGCGCGTCACGGGAGGCTCCATGGGCGCGGCTTTCGCGATATTGCTGAGAGAGCTCCTCGGCCCACCCGTGCCGGGGGCGCTGGCGGCTTCCCGTCTGGCCGCCCGCGGCCGGGCGCTGTCCGGCTGGCTCCGCCACCCGTACGGCGACCACGCCGTCACCGGTGACATCACCGAAGGGGGCGGGCTGGCCGCGGTCGGGGGGCTGCCCGCCAAGATCGCCTGCGCCAAGGCCAAGGGACTCACCGTCGTCGCTCCACGCGCCAACAAACTGGACGTGCCCGACGGAGAGCACATCATCTGGGTCGACGACGTGAGGCAGGCCAGGCGCCGGCTCTACCGGTGGGACCGGGTGCGGACGCTCGTGCTGGCCGCGTCCGTGGCGGTGCTCGTGGCGGCCGCCACCGGTGGCATGTACGCGGTGCAGCGCGTGGAGAAGCTCCGGCAGGACAACCTGGTGCTCTCCCGGGTCCTCGCGTCCCAGTCGCTCGACCACTATGACACCAAGCCGCGCAAGTCCATCACACTCGCCCTGGCCGCGTGGACGGCCGCACCCTCGGCGGAGGCTCGTGGCGCCCTGTTCACCGCGCACGGTCATCTCATCAACGACCGGCTGCCCCATCACGGGGTCGGCATCTCCCATCTCGCCTTCAGCCCGGACGGGCGCGTGCTGGCCACCGTCGGTGAAGACCGCCGGGTCCGGCTGTGGAGCACGGTCAGCCGTACGTTGGTGGCCACCCTGGCCGGGCACACCGCCACGGTCCGCGCGGTCGCCTTCAGCCCCGACGGCTCCATGGTCGCGACCGCGGGCGACGACCGCACGGTCCGGTTGTGGAGCAGGTCCACACGCAAGTCGCTGGCGACGTTGACCGGTCACGGCAAGGCGGTGGGGTCGCTCGCCTTCAGCAGGGACTCGCGGTTCCTGGTCAGCGTCGGAGGCGACGCCGTACGGCTGTGGCGTACCCGCACGCACAGGCCGGCGGCCACCCTGCGGGTGATGGGCGCGTACGCGGCCCTGTTCCAGCCCGGCGTCGACGTTCTGGTGATCATGGGCAAGCGGATCGAGGCGTTCGACGCGCGGTCCCTGCCGAAGACGCGCAGGATCGGAACACTCCCCAACAAGGGCTACAGTCCCTCCCAGGTCAGCGTCGGTCCCGATGGCAGGATGCTGGTGACCACGTCCGCGATCGACGCCAGTGGGTGGGGCGCCGAAGGGTGGCTGCCGGTGGGCCGCGTCGTGGTAGGCGCGTTCGGGCCCGCCGGTGACGTCATCGCGACCACGGACTACCTGTCCTTCGGCGGCCCGCCCATCACGCTGTGGTCGGCCGCCAACGGCAACCCCATCGCGACCATCTCAGGCTTCGACGAGAACCCCAAGGCCATGGCCTTCAGCCCGGACGGCCAGACGCTGGCCGTCGTCGACGGCGGCACCTCCGTCACCCTGCTCGACACCGGGCTGTCGAGGGCGGCACTCGTACCCAACCCGGCCGTCAACGACATCGCGTTCGGGCGACGCGGGCAGGTCGCGGTCTCGGGCGGCGGGGACGGGACGATCAGCTGGTGGAATCCGTCCCTGCGGTCCTCGGGCGAGATTCAGGTGCCCGCGCACAGCGGCGGTGTGCGCGCGGTCGCGATCAGCCCGGACGGCAAGACGGCGATCAGCGCGGGGAACGACGGCAGGGCGAGAGTCTGGGACCTGACGAGCCGCCGGGCCAAGGCCACCCTCGCATGGCACACCAAACCCATCGTCGCCGTGGCCTTCAGCAGGGACGGCACGACCATCGTCACCGGGGACGGATCTGACAACGCCGTCCTCTGGGACGCACGGACCTTTCGGATGCTGCGCAGGTTCGACGGCGGCGACCTGTCGAACGGGGGCCTGCCACTCACGCTCACCGCGGTGACCTTCAGCCCCGACGGGCACACGCTGATGGCCGCGGGGGCAGGTGGCGCGGTCGTCCTCGTCCCTCTGGACGGGCAGGGGAAGTGGGCCCAGCTGGCCAACTACGGCGGCTACGTCAAGCGGATCAGGGACATCACGGTGCGGCCCGACGGCCGAGCCGTCATCAGCGCCGACGTCGACGGGGGGATCACCGAATGGAGCCTCAAACCCATCTACGAGGAGGGGAGCCGGACGGGGGCCGGCGAGCAGGTGACGGCAGGAGGAGTCGACTCCAACGCCGTGGCGTACGCCCCTGACGGCCGGACGATCGCCATCGGCCGCACCGACCGGACGATCACGCTGATGGACGCCGTCACGCACCGGGAGATCGGGACGCTGCGAGGGCATGCCGGCGGGGTGCTGGCGCTCTCCTACCGCCCCGACGGGCGCAGGCTCCTGAGCGCCGACACCGGGGGCGTCGTCCGCGAGTGGAACCTTGACCCCGCTCAGGCCGTGTCCGACCTGTGCTCCGTCCTCGGACCGTCGACCTGGAACGACCACACGCTGGCCCGCGCGGAAGGCTGGCCTGACTTCACCGCCCGCTTCTCCCTGTCCGACACCTGCCGCTGGCCGGCTCCGAAAACCGGCTCGTGAAGTCCCGGGGTCGTCTCGATGCGCCCGTCCAAGACCCTCAGGCACACGCCGAGGGCGCCGATCGTCGTGCCCCACCGGCGATCGGCCGGGTCTACGTGGTGGAGCAGGTCAGGCGGTACAGGCGGGTGTGCGGGGGACGACGCCCAGCGCGGGGCCGTTCTGAGAGAAGTGGTGTGCGAGAGGTGATGAGAACGGAGCTGCGCGACGAATCAGACACGCGGCGGACACTGATCGTCCCTCGCAGGACTCCCATTTCTGCAAACCGCCCAACGTCACCGTCGTCACGACGAGCTACCTCGCCCCTCGGTGGCGACGACTCCAGTGCCGGGCCCATCTGCCCATCCGGCTCAGGCTGGTCTCATCAGCCGAGAACGCTCCGGCCCCGCCTCCAGCGAGGACGGTTGGCGCGAGCCTGGGCGATGTGGCCTGGAAAATGAATTCCCTGTCACGGGTGATGAACCCCTCACCATTCCGTCACCTCACTTTGGGTATTCGTGAAGCTACGTTCAGTGAACAGCGGGCTGATCTTAAAGGGGCGGGCGCCGGTTCCCGCCTGACGCGAGCGGACGGCCCTGGCAGAGCCCGGGGCGCAGCGAAGGTGAGGTGGCGGGTGCATCTGACCCCGCACGAACAGGAACGTCTGATGATTCATGTGGCCGCGGACGTGGCCCGTAAGCGGAAGGAACGGGGGGTTGCGCTCAACTACCCGGAGGCGGTCGCGATCCTGACCGCCTACGTCCTCGAAGGGGCCCGGGACGGCGCATCGGTGGAGAAGCTCATGGCGATGCCGCAGCCGCCGGACCCGCCCGTGCTCACCCGTGAAGATCTGATGGAGGGCGTCGCAGAAATGATCAGCGACCTCCAGATCGAGGCCACCTTCCCCGACGGCACCAAGATGGTCACCCTGCGCGACCCCATCCCGCAGGTGACCAAGAAGGGCACGCGGCTTCACCCCGGGAAGATCGACCACCCTCGCGACGCCGACCCGGTGGCCTTCAACGTCGGCCGCGAGGTCACGACCGTGACGGTCACCAACACCGACGACCGTCCCGTCCAGGTCGGCTCCCACTATCACTTCTACGAGGCCAACGCCCTGCTCGGCATCGAGCCCGACCGCGACGCCGCCTACGGCAAACGGCTGAACATCCCCGCCGGCAGCTCGGTGCGTTTCGAACCCAACTGCCCGCTGGAGGTCGAGCTGGTGCCCATCGAGGGCAAGCGCGTCATCGAAGGCCTGAACGGCAAGGTCGGAGGCGAACTGCATGCTTGAGTCCCCGGCGCCTGAGCCTGCGCCGTCGGCGTCCCAGCCCCCGGCCCATGAACGGCATCAGCCGCTCACCCGCGAGCAGTACGCCGACCGGTTCGGCCCGACGGTCGGGGATCGCATCCGCCTGGCGGACACCGGACTGCGGATCGAGATCACCGAGGACTGGTGCGGCGGCCCAGGCCGCAGCGGAAACGAGGTCATCTTCGGCGGCGGCAAAGTGATCCGGGAATCGATGGGCCAGTCCTGCGCACCGCGCGACTCCACCAGGTTCGGCGCACCCGAGCCGCCCGACACGGTCATCACCGGCGCGGCCATCCTGGACCACTGGGGTGTGGTCAAGGCCGACGTCGCCATCCGCGACGGCCGGATCGTCGCGCTCGGCAAGGCCTACAACGACGAGACCATGGACCGGCTGCACGACGGGCACGCCACGGCCACCGACTTCGTGATCGGCCCGGAGACGGAGGTCATCTCAGGCAACGGCAAGATCCTCACCGCGGGCGGCGTGGACACCCATGTGCACTTCATCTGCCCCGAGCAGATTCACGAGGCGCTCGCCTCCGGTGTCACCACGCTCATCGGCGGCGGCACCGGTCCGGCCGAGGGCAGTACCGCCACCACCATCACGCCCGGCGCCTGGCACATCGCCCGGCTGTTCGAGGCGCTGGACGCCTTCCCGGTCAACATCGGGCTGCTCGGCAAGGGCAACACGATGTCGGTGGAGTCGCTGTTCAACCAGGTGGAGGCGGGCATCGTCGGCTTCAAGATCCACGAGGACTGGGGCGCCACCCCCGCCGTCCTGCGCCGCTGCCTGCAGGTGTGCCAGGCGACCGGTGTCCAGCTCGTCCTGCACGCCGACTCCCTGAACGAGGCCGGCACCGTCGAGGACACCATCGCGACCATCGGCGACCACCCGATCCACGTCTTCCACGTCGAGGGCGCGGGCGGCGGCCACGCCCCGGACATGATCAAAATGGCGGGCCTGCCCAACGTGTTACCCGCCTCCACCAACCCCACCCGGCCCTACACCGTCAACACGGTCCCCGAGCACATCGACATGGTGATGATCTGCCATCACCTCAACCCGCTGGTGCCGGAGGACCAGGCCTTCGCCGATTCGCGGATCCGGCCCGCCACAATGGCCGCCGAGGACGTCCTGCACGACCTCGGTGCCATCTCCATCATGTCGTCCGACGCCCAGGCCATGGGCCGCATCGGCGAGGTGATCACGCGGACGTGGCAGACGGCGCACGTGATGAGACAGCGGCGCGGCCCCCTGGAAGGCGACCAGGACGGCGCCGATGGAGCCGACAACCACCGGGCCCGCCGCTACGTCGCGAAATACACCATCAACCCGGCCATCGCGCACGGCATCGACCACGAGGTCGGCTCGGTCGAGGTGGGCCGGCTGGCCGACCTGGTGCTGTGGGAGCCGAAGTTCTTCGGCGTCAAGCCGCACCGGGTGATCAAGGGTGGTCAGATCGCCTACGCCCAGGTCGGCGACGCCAACGCCTCCATCACCACCCCGCAGCCGATCCTGCCCCGACCGATGTGGGGAGCCACCGGCCGCGCCCCTGCCGCCAACTCGGTCAACTTCGTCACCGCGCAGGCGATCGAGGCCGGCCTGCCTGAGCGGGTGAAGGTGAGCAAGCAGTTCAGGCCCATCCGCGACACCCGCAAGATCTTCAAGAAGGACATGCGTCACAACGACGCCACCCCCCGCATCGAGATCGATCCCAACACCTACCAGGTGGTGGTCGACGACGAGATCATCGACCACCACCAGCACGCCACCGAGCTGCCGATGGCGCAGCGGTACTTCCTGTTCTGACCACCGCACCGACAAGGCCACACCGCCGACGACCCCACCACAGGAAAGGCGAGCCCGATGAGCCGTGCCGCGCTGCTTGTCCTGGCCGACGGCCGTTTCCCCGCCGGTGGGCACGCCCACTCCGGCGGCGCCGAGGCGGCCGTCACGGCGGGGCGCGTGCATGACGTGGCAAGCCTGCGGGAGTTCTGCCGTGGCCGGCTGCACACC
>NZ_NGFP01000093.1 GCF_002149035.1 Streptosporangium minutum | reverse complement strand
CTTCGACGCTGCTCGGCTCACGCCGGGACAGGTCGATGCCGAGCTCTTCCGCGGCGCGGAAGACGTCCTCGTCGGTGTCGCGCATCTCGATGGACATGCCGTCGCTGGAGAGCACCTCGACGTTCAGGCACAGCGACTGCATTTCCTTGATGAGGACCTTGAACGACTCCGGAATGCCCGGCTCGGGGATGTTCTCGCCCTTGACGATCGCCTCGTAGACCTTCACCCGGCCCAGCACGTCGTCGGACTTGATGGTCAGCAGCTCCTGCAGGGCGTAGGCGGCGCCGTACGCCTCCAGCGCCCACACCTCCATCTCACCGAAGCGCTGGCCGCCGAACTGGGCCTTACCGCCGAGCGGCTGCTGGGTGATCATGGAGTACGGGCCGGTCGAACGAGCGTGGATCTTGTCGTCGACCAGGTGGAGCAGCTTCAGGATGTAGATGTAGCCGACCGAGATCGGGTGCGGGAACGGCTCGCCGGAGCGGCCGTCGAACAGCTGGGCCTTGCCGTTGGCACCGACCATGCGCCCGCCGTCCCTGTTGACCAGGGTGTTGTCGAGGAGTCCGACGATCTCTTCCTCGTTGGCGCCGTCGAACACCGGGGTGGCCATGTTGGTGCGCGGGTCGACCTCGGCGAARCCCTTGTCGCGCAGCCGCTCGGCCCACGCCTCCTCGACCCCCGAGATGTCCCATCCTCGGGCGGCGATCCASCCCAGGTGGGTCTCCAGGACCTGGCCGACGTTCATACGGCCGGGCACGCCCAGCGGGTTGAGGATGATGTCGACCGGCGTGCCGTCCTCCAGGAACGGCATGTCCTCCACCGGCAGGATCTTGGAGATGACGCCCTTGTTGCCGTGGCGGCCGGCCAGCTTGTCGCCGTCGGTGATCTTACGCTTCTGGGCCACGTAGACGCGGACCAGCTCGTTGACACCCGGCGGGAGCTCGTCGCCCTCCTCGCGGCTGAACACCCGGACGCCGATGACCTTGCCCTGCTCGCCGTGCGGCACCTTCAGCGAGGTGTCGCGGACCTCGCGGGCCTTCTCACCGAAGATCGCGCGCAGCAGCCGCTCCTCGGGGGTCAGCTCGGTCTCGCCCTTGGGCGTGACCTTGCCGACCAGGATGTCGCCGGGGACGACCTCGGCGCCGATGCGGATGATGCCGCGCTCGTCGAGGTCGGCCAGGACCTCCTCGGAGACGTTCGGGATGTCCCGGGTGATCTCCTCGGGGCCCAGCTTGGTGTCGCGGGCGTCGACCTCGTGCTCCTCGATGTGGATCGAGGACAGCACGTCGTCCTGGACCAGGCGCTGGGACAGGATGATCGCGTCTTCGTAGTTGTGCCCCTCCCACGGCATGAACGCCACGAGCAGGTTCTTGCCGAGCGCCATCTCACCGTCGTCGGTGCAGGGACCGTCGGCGACGACCTGGTTCACCTCGATCCGGTCGCCCTCGGCCACGATGGGCTTCTGGTTGAAGGAGGTGCCCTGGTTGGAGCGCTTGAACTTGGCGACACGGTAGGTCGTGCGGGTGCCGTCGTCGTTCATCACGGTGACGTAGTCGGCGGAGACCTCCTCGACCACGCCCGCCTTGTCGGCGGTGATGACGTCGCCGGCGTCGGTCGCGGCCCGGTACTCCATGCCGGTGCCGACCAGCGGCGCCTCGCTCTTGAGCAGCGGCACCGACTGGCGCTGCATGTTGGAGCCCATGAGCGCCCGGTTGGCGTCGTCGTGCTCCAGGAACGGGATCATCGCGGTCGCGACGGACACCATCTGGCGCGCCGACACGTCCATGTAGTCGACCTCGTTGGCCCGCAGGGACTCGAACTCCCCGCCCTTACGGCGGACGAGCACCCGGTCCTCGAGGAACGTGCCATCGGGGCCGATCGGCGTGTTCGCCTGGGCGATGACGTAACGGTCCTCCTCGTCCGCGGTGAGGTACTCGACCTTGTCGGTGACCCGACCGTCGAGGACCTTGCGGTACGGCGTCTCGACGAAGCCGAAGGAGTTGACCCGGCCGAAGGAGGCCAGGGAGCCGATCAGACCGATGTTCGGTCCTTCCGGCGTCTCGATCGGGCACATGCGGCCGTAGTGGGAGGGGTGGACGTCACGGACCTCGAAGCCGGCCCGCTCACGGGACAGACCACCGGGACCCAGCGCGGACAGACGCCGCTTGTGCGTCAGGCCGGCCAGCGGGTTGGTCTGGTCCATGAACTGCGACAGCTGGGAGGTTCCGAAGAACTCCTTGATCGACGCCACGACCGGACGGATGTTGATCAGGGTCTGCGGCGTGATCGCCTCGACGTCCTGGGTGGTCATCCGCTCGCGGACGACGCGCTCCATGCGGGCCAGGCCCAGGCGGACCTGGTTCTGGATGAGCTCGCCGACGCTGCGCAGGCGGCGGTTGCCGAAGTGGTCGATGTCGTCGGTCTCGACGACGATCTCATGGTCATCGGCGCCCGCCATCGAGGTCTCGCCCGCGTGCAGCTTGACGATGTACTCGATCGTGGCGACGATGTCCTCTTCGGTCAGCGTCCCCTGSGTGATCTCGGAGTCGACCCCGAGCTTCTTGTTGATCTTGTATCGGCCGACCTTGGCGAGGTCGTAACGCTTGTGGTTGAAGTACAGGTTCTCCAGCAGCGTCTGCGCCGACTCCTTGGTCGGCGGCTCACCCGGACGCAGCTTGCGGTAGATGTCCAGCAGGGCGTCGTCCTGGCCGGCCGTGTGGTCCTTCTCCAGRGTGGCGCGCATGGACTCGTACTGCCCRAACCGCTCAAGGATCTGGTCGCTGGTCCACCCGAGCGCCTTCAGCAGGACCGTGACGGCCTGCTTGCGCTTGCGGTCGATGCGGACGCCGACGCTGTCACGCTTGTCGATCTCGAACTCGAGCCAGGCGCCCCGGGAGGGGATCACCTTGCAGCCGAACAGGTCCTTGTCGGAGGTCTGAACCGGTGGTCCCGGAACGACAGGGACATGGTCCCGGAGAAGTCCTCGATGGGACTGATCTCCTCGAAGATCTCTTCGAGACCCGACTGGGCCGGAACGTCCTTGCGCCCGGCCTGGCGAGCCGCCTCGACCCGCCCCTTCCACTTCTCGTTGCCGAGCAACCAGTCGAAGGACTCGGTCTGGAGAGCGAGAAGATCAGGAACTTCGAGCGGCTCCTGAATCCGTGCGAAAGACACACGACGGGGACCAGCGGGTACGGCGGAGGCGTTGCGCGAGGCTGCCAACAGATGTCCTTCCGGAGAGCACGGATGGAATCGAACTGCGCGCACGCCAAACGCCCCGGCAGAATCCAGGGCGTAGAAAGGCAGCGCGAGGGAGCAGCATAACGCAAACTAAAAACGTATGTCCACGAATACTATAAGCGTCAACCTCGGTGCCGCCTTCAGCATTCCACAGCCGGGTGGACTCGTCAACTCTCACGGTCGCGGTACGTGTTGACCCGTGCCGGGCGTGCGGGCACTCAGGTGTCCTGCCCGCCGGTGCGCGCGGAGTCCGGGAACGCGGAGATCCGGGCCGCGCCGGTACGCTCCAGCCGGGTGCGGAAGTCCGTCTCGGCAGGGAGATCAGCCGGGTAGCGGGGATGTCCGCGCGGTAGCCGCGCTCGCCGCGAGGAGGCCGTCCGTCCACAGCGGACGATCGAGGTAAAGGAGAGTTCGCACTCCTTTCCACTCTCAACGTATAGCGCACCGGGGGGCTTGCCACAAGACCCGGGTCATGCCGCAGAATCGTCGGCCGAGGCCAGGACCTGAGGAAAACGGGGGATGCGAAATGCGGGTGTCGTTGTCGACGTACGGGTCGCGCGGGGACGTCGAGCCGCTGGTGGGGCTCGCGGTGCGGTTGCGGGAACTCGGCGCGGAGGTACGAGTGTGCGCGCCGCCGGACGAGGAGTTCGCGGTGCGGTTGCGGGGACTCGACGCGGAGGTACGGGTGTGCGCGCCGCCGACCGAGGAGTTCGCGGAGCGGCCGGCCGGTGCGGCGCGCAACACGGACCGGGCACGGGCGAGAGCCGTGGCCGGCGCTGTCCGCACCGGCGGGGCGACGGTGGCCGCGACGCTGCTGCCCGACGCGGTCAGCCGTGAAAGACCGCCCGTGTCCGCGTGAACCACGTGGATCGTCGAGCCGGAAAGCGCCTTGCCCACCCCAGATCGGAACTGATGACATGAACCCCTTGATCACCAGCGCGTTCGACCTTCCCGACCACCTCTCCCCCAAGGCCGACCCGACGCTGATCGCCGGCGACGAGCGGCACTTCGCGGCCATCGCGGAGAGTCTCGAGCAGTCGATCGCCGACCTGTCCGACCGCCTCGACGCCGAGCGCAAGGCGCCCGGCGGCACAGGCCGGCAGGCGATGGACCGGGACATGGAGATCCACCGGCTGACCGCTCGCCTGCGAGCCCTGCGTCGCTTCGGTCTGGACCTGTGCCTCGGGCACATCGTCGGCGCGGACAGCCCCGAGCCCGTGTACATCGGACGACTCGGCCTCACGGACAGCGCCGGCCGTCGGCTGCTGCTCGACTGGCGCTCCCCCGCGGCCGAGCCGTTCTTCGGGGCCACCCACGCCAACCCGATGGGTCTGGCGAGCCGCCGCAGGTACCGCTGGACCCGCGGCCGGATCAGCGACTACTGGGACGAGGTGTTCACCTCGGACGGGTTCGAAGGGCACGCCGCGCTCGACGACCAGTCCGCCTTCATCGCCAGCCTGGGCGGCAACCGGTCGCCCCGGATGCGAGACGTGCTCGGCACCATCCAGGCCGACCAGGACGCCATCATCCGCGCGGGGTCCCGCGGCGCTCTCGTCGTCGACGGCGGTCCGGGTACGGGGAAGACCGTCGTCGCTCTGCACCGCTCCGCCTATCTCCTCTACTCCGACCCTCGCCTCGGTCACCACCGGGGCGGCGTGCTGTTCGTCGGCCCGCACCAGCCCTACCTGGCCTACGTCGCCGACGTCCTGCCCAGCCTCGGCGAGGAGGGCGTGCAGACCTGCACCCTGCGTGACCTCGTCCCCGAGGGAGCCGCAGCGGCGACCGAGACCGACCCGGACGTGGCTCGCCTGAAGTCGTCGGCGGACCTGGTGAAGGCGGTCGAGCCCGCTGTCAGGTTCTACGAGAACCCGCCCACCAAGGGGATGACGGTCACGACCCACTGGTCCGACATCTGGCTGAGCGCCGACGATTGGGCCGAGGCGTTCGAAGCACCGGATCCCGGCACTCCGCACAACGACGCGCGCGACCAGATCTGGGAGGCGCTGCTCACGATCCTGATGGACAAGCACGACGACGACGCCCCGGCTCACCTGCTCCGCAGGTCGCTGCTGCAGAACAGGGAACTGCTCACGATCTTCAACCGCGCGTGGCCGTTGATCGAAGCGACCGACCTCGTCGGCGACCTGTGGTCGGTACCCGCCTACCTGCGCAAGTGCGCCCCCTGGCTCAGTCCCGACGAGGTACGGCAGTTGCAGCGCGAGGACGCCCAGGCCTGGACGGTGTCCGACCTGCCGCTCCTGGACGCGGCACGGCAGCGGCTCGGCGACCCGGAGGCGTCACGACGTAAGCGCCGGCAGGAAGCCGCTCTCGCCGCCCAGCGCGAGCGCATGGCCCAGGTCGTCGACACCCTGATCGAGGCCGACGACGACGGCGAAGGCCTCGTGACACAGCTGCGCCGAGCGGACCTCCAGCGAAATCTGGTCGACGAGTCCGAGCTGCCCACCCTCGACCCGGACCTGCTCGCCGGCCCGTTCGCGCACATCGTCGTGGACGAGGCTCAGGAACTGACCGACGCCGAGTGGCAGATGTTGCTGCTCCGCTGCCCGTCCCGGAGCTTCACCATCGTCGGGGACCGCGCCCAGGCCAGGCACGGGTTCACGGAGTCGTGGCAGGAACGGCTCGGGCGGATCGGGCTCGACCGGATCGACGTGGCCTCCCTCAGCGTCAACTACCGGACGCCGGAAGTGGTCATGGCGGAGGCCGAGCCGGTCATCCGGGCCGTGCTCCCGGACGCCAACGTGCCGTCCTCCATCCGCAGCAGCGACGTCCCCGTCGTCCACGGATCCGCTTCGGATCTGGGCTCGGTCCTCGACACCTGGCTCGCCGCGCATGCCGACGGGATCGCCTGCGTCATCGGCGATCCCACGTTCCGGGCGACGTCCCGCGTCCGGTCGCTGACCCCGGAGCTGTCGAAGGGGCTCGAATTCGACCTGGTCGTCCTCATCGACCCGGAGGCGTTCGGCACGGGCATCGAAGGAGCGGTCGACCGCTATGTCGCGATGACCCGAGCGACCCAGCAACTCGTCATCCTCACGAGCTCCTGACGCCGGCTACGCCCTCTTGCGAGGAAGGCCACGCCGATCCCTGCGGTGAGCCGGCGGCCGGGAAGGGATGGTTCAGCGCAGCTCCTGGATGCGGACCAGGTTGCCCGCGGGGTCGCGGAAGGAACTGTTCATCCCGAGCTCGCCGGGCGGTCGGTGCCCGAGATCGTCGTGGCCACCGTCTTGCCGCGGGATCGCCGTCGATGATCGAGGTCGACAGTCGCCTATGGTGTGCTTTGTGAAAGCCAGTCAATCCCGCCGTGACCAGCTCAAAGAGTTCCTGCGCGCCAAGAGGGAGGCCCTGCGCCCAGCGGACGTCGGCATGCCCGACGCGGGGCGCCGCCGTACTCCCGGGCTGCGCCGGGAGAAGGTGGCGGTGCTCGCCGGGGTCGGGGTGTCCTGGTACACCTGGCTGGAGCAGGGGCGCGACATCAAGGTCTCCGGCGCGGTGCTGGACGCGGTCGCCCGCGCGCTGCGGCTCGACGAGGCGGAGCGGGCGCACCTGTACGTGCTCGCCGGACTGAATCCGCCGGACCCGGCGGGGCAGCCGGGCGCGCCGGTGAGCGGGCAGCTGCGCGGGGTGCTGACGGCCTGGATGCCCAACCCGGCGCACGTACTGGACCGGCACTACAACCTGGTGGCGATGAACGACGCGGCCAGGTGGGTGTTCGGCTTCGACGACGACGTCCGCAACTGCATGGTGGCGTTCTTCACCCACCCGATCTACCGCGGCCGGTTCACCGCATGGCAGGAGTTCGCCCCGGACATGGTGGCCGACTTCCGCGCCAGCGCGGCCCGCTACCCCGACGACCCGGTCTTCGGGCGCATCGCCGAGGAGCTGTGCGCGGCCAGCCCGGAGTTCGCCGAGCTGTGGGGGCGGCCGGACGTCCGCTCCCGCTCCCAGGGGACCAAGGCGATCACCCACCCCGAGGCCGGCGACCTCGTCTTCGAGTACTCGCTGTTGCGGCTCCCCGATCGCGCGGACCTCAACGTGGTCCTGCACACCCCGCATCCTGACACCGACACCGAGGGGAAGGTGGCGAGCCTGGTGGCGGTACACCCAGGATGAGCTGACACTGTCTCGCCGCACGCCGCCCCGGCATGCTGGACGACATGAAGGCAATCACGATTCCCCGCTTCGGCGACGCCGACGTCCTCCGTCTCGACGAGGTCGGGATCCCCGGCCCCGGACCGGGGCAGGTGTCCATCGACGTGGCGTACGCGGGCGCCAACTTCGCCGAGATCCTTTACCGGCAGGGCGTGGTGGACGTGCCGCTGCCGTTCGTGCCAGGCATCGAGGCGGCCGGCCGGATCCGGGCGCTCGGCCCCGGCGTCGAAGGGCTACGCGTGGGTCAGCCGGTGGCCGCGCTGACGATCGTCGGCAGCGGCGGCTACGCCGAGGTGGTCACCACCGCCGCCGACCTGGTGGCCCCGCTCGACGGCACCGCCCTGGAGCTGGGCGTCGCGGCGGCGCTGCCGTCCAACAGCACCACCGCGTTTCTCGTGCTCGACCGGGTGGCCCGCGTCGAACCCGGGGAGAGCGTGCTCGTGCACGCCGCCGCCGGAGGCGTGGGCAGCCAGCTCGGCCAGGCCGCCCGGTCGCTGGGGGCGGGCCGCGTGGTCGGCACTGTGGGCAGTCCCGCCAAGATCGAAACGGCCAGATCGTTCGGCTACGACGAGGTCGTGCTGCGCGAGGAGGCGGCCGAGGCCGGCCGGTTCGACGTCGTGGTGGACATGGTCGGCGGGCCCGCGCGGCGGAGCAGTCTGGACCTGCTCGCGCCGATGGGCCGGCTGGTGGTGATGGGCAACGCCTCAGGCGCCGAGGACGTCGGCATCCCGGCCAACGAGCTGTGGTTCACCAACAAGACGGTCTCCGGGTTCAACCTGGCCGCCTTCGCCGCCGCCTTCCCCGCCCAGACGGGCCGGGCCCTGCACCGCGCGGTGGCCGCCGCGGCGAGCGGGGAACTGCGGGTCCAGGTCGAGTCCCTGCGGCTGGAGCAGGCCGCGGAGGCGCACCGCCGCATCGAGTCCGGCCGCACCACCGGCAAGCTCGTGCTCGAAGTCGAGCGGACCTGATCGAGCGTCACAAGATCCTCAGGCGTACCGCACCGGCCCCGTGCTCCCCTGACCAGCCGGCCCGCCGGGCTCGCTCGCCCCCCCGAGTATGACCGGCCTCGGATGGACATCCTCGCCAAGCGGCGTGCGGAGCGTTCATCGCCGTCACCTCGCCCCCAGCCGCCGGAGACCGACGGATTCAAGCCCGGCATAAACGGCGACCACCAGCGCGCCGACCAGCATGAAGGCGACCCCGAAGCCGGTCAGCGGTATCACGTCCGCGAACACCAGGGCCAGCAGCGCCACACACGACAGCGCGTTGCCCGCGATGACGAACGCCACGTGCCGCGCAGGAATCCGCGGATGACCGGCGATGAGCCCGAGCGCGACGGCTCCACCCAGCATGGCCACGCCGAACGGGATGGACCAGGCGGTCGGCAGGCCGAGCGGGCCGCTGAGCGGTTGGGCGGCGGCGAGCATGACCACGCCGAAGACGGCGGTGCTCCACCCGTCGATCCGCAGGATCGTGCGCAGCGGCTCCGAGGTGTCGATCTCTGGGCGCCGGGTGGTCCCGGTCGGCGTGCTCATACGGGTCTCCTTCGTCGTGAGCGGGCTCTGACCGGAAGACCATGTCACCGCTGTGGTTATGAGCTCAATAACCTCTGTAGTCATGGCCGCACCCACCTGGGGATGGCCTATCCTCCTCGGCATGGAAGCGGAACAGCCGTCCCGGGTGGGTGCGTTGCTTCGGGAGTGGCGGCAGCGTCGCAGGCTCAGCCAGCTCGATCTGGCAAACCTGGCCGACACCTCGGCACGGCATCTGTCGTACATGGAGAACGGCCGTGCCCGCCCGAGCCGGACGATGCTGCTGCGCCTGTCAGTCGCCCTCGATGTGCCCCTGCGTGAGCGCAACACGTTGCTGCTGGCCGCCGACTACGCCCCGGCCTACCGGGAGAGCAGTCTCGACGACGGCTACATGGCCTCGATCCGCTCGGCGCTGGAGACCATGCTGACGGCGCACGAGCCGTATCCCGCCGTCGTGGTCGACCGCCTGTGGAACGTGCTGCAGGGTAACCGCGCCATGGGCGTCCTCATGGACGGCATCCCGCCGCACCTGCTGCGGCCGCAGCCGAACGTGTTCCGCCTGGCGCTTCACCCCGACGGGCTGGCCGGGCGGCTGGCCAACTTGGGGGAGGTACGGCAGCTCTTCCTCGAACGGCTGTCACGCCAGGTCAACGCCACCGGGGACACCGAACTCCGCCTGCTCTACGAGGAGGTGTCCCGCTACCCCACTCCGGAAGACACCCCGGCCGCCCCACCCTCGCGACACCGGCAGAGCCCGATCGAGGTGCCCTTGAGGATCCGCACCCCGTTCGGCGAGCTGGCGATGTTCAGCACCATGGCCACCTTCGGCGCCCCGGCCGACGTGACGCTGTCGGAGCTGGCGATCGAGCTTTTCTACCCGCTCGACGACTTCACCGCCGGCGTTCTCCGCGCCCTGCCCGAGAGCGGTTGAGCCGTCGTGCTCATACCGCACCGGCGCTCGCCCGGACGTCGCCCTGCCCCTTTGGCTGCGGCCGGCGACACGCGGGCACCAGCCGTCCGATCATGCACGCGGGGATGCTCGGCCGCGGTGATCGTCAGCCCTCGGCCGAGAGCGGCTCACAGGTCGGCGCGGGACAGCACGGTGCCGCTCGACCAGGGGCGTGCGGACATGCCCGGCCGGGCCGTGCCCGAAACAGCGGAAGGCTTCACCGGTCCTCCTTGAGGAGGACCGGCGAAGCCTTCCGCGCGTGGCCTCAGCCCGTTACGTCGGGCCGGCCCAGGCCAACTGGACACTGGTCGGACCGGCCCAGGCGAACGCGGCGGGGGCGAAGCCACCGACCACCGACCCCAGGATGGTCACGCAGAGAACTGCCTTCGTAAGACGTGAACGCATATGCCCCTCCGTCTCTCCGCTGTACGTGGTAGCAAGCATGCTCGGTGGGATTTTCGGCTGCAACGCCTTTCAGTCCTGGCTAAAAGGACCGATCTGAGCTGCGGGAACGCCGTCTGGGCCGACCGGACTGCCGGCCCCGGCCCCGATCAACGACTGCACCGCGGTGTTCCGGCCGCTCCCTATGAGGCTCATGCACCTCGTGCCCCGGGCCGGTACCGGGCTCAGGTGCGGCACGGGTGGCGCACGTCACGGGGAGGGCTATCGGCCGGAAGCGGGCGGAGCCGCCGACCGGTCGGGCGTGATGCGGAAGACCGGATACTCCGCGGCGACCCGCTCGAACTCCTCCAGCGGTGCCTGCGGGGCCACCGGGAGGTGGGTGCGGCCTCCCGGTGAGCAGGCCAGGTAGCGGCGCAGGATGGGCGCACGGGCGCCGGTGTCGACTTCGTCCAGGCGCACCGCCTCGCTGCGGCCGTGCCGCAGCACCGCCCGCCCTCCGGCCGCGCGGACGTTGTGCACCCAGTTGGTGTTCTGGCCGAGCATCGCCACCAGGTAGCGCTCGCCCTGGTAGTCCGCGACGACCAGCGGGAAGGAGATGACGCGGCCGGTACGGCGGCCCGGCACCTGCAGGGTCACCATCCGGTCCGGCTGCAGCACCCCGGCCGCGAACACGGTGGCCCAGACCCGGTTGATCGCCCGCGCCAGGCGGTTGGGCCGGCCACCGCGGTACAGCCAGTGGTCCAAGCGGTGCAGGCGTGTGGGGCCGGCCTTCTCATCGTGTCTCATATGTGGCGCCTCCTTGTGGATCTGGTCTTGCCGGGATGCCCGCGATGCGTGCCTTCCCGCAGGAACGGTCGCCTAATAAGCCGCCGACCTGTCCTGTACGTTGTTCATGAACGTTGTACATGTACATTGCTTAGGAGATCCCGTGCCGCGTATAGTTGTCAAGTGGCTCCCGAGAAACTGACCCGCCAGGCCGTCATCGAGCGGGCGTTGAAGCTCGCCGACACTGACGGGCTTCAGGCGGTGACCATCCGCCGGCTCGCCGCCGAGCTCGGCGTCACGCCGACGGCGCTCTACTGGCATGTCAAGACCAAGGACGAGCTGCTCTCCGCGCTCGCCGACCACCTGCTCGCGGCGCTCGTCGCCGATGTGGACCCGAGCCGGCCCTGGAGCCGGCGCCTGCGCGTGATGATCACCGCGCTGGTGGAGCAGACCCGTGCGCACCCGTACCTGGCCACCCTGCTACCGATGATCGACAAGAGTGCGGCCGAGGAATACCGCCGGGCCACCGACACCGCGATCGGGCTGCTCACCGAGGCCGGGTTCACGCTCCAGGAAGCCGACCAGGTGGCCACCTACCTGCTCCTGGGGGCCACGGCGATGGTGTCCTGCCAGCCCGGCGGCGTGGGGAACGACGAAGAGGAGGCCGCCGAGCTCAGGCGGCAACACCGCCTCGACCTGGAACGCCTGCCTCCCGGCCGTTACCCCCACCTGGCCGCCTTCGCCGCCACCCTCTCCACTCCCCCTGACCTCGACGCCTACTACTCCTTCGGCATCGACCTCCTGCTGTCCGCGGTGAAGGCCACGGCCCCGAACGGATGAGGAGTCCTGCCGTCTCGGCGGGTCCGTCAGACCGTCACGCAGCTTCTGGAGACGCTCCGGCACCCGGAGGCCGGCACGATGACGCTCTCGCACGAAGGGCTGTCCCTGAACCGCGCACCAGGCCGGCGCCTCATCGTCCACATGGCGCCCGGCAGCCCGGACCACGACGCGATGACGCTCCTGGACCTCGCCACCTCCGATCCGTCCGGCGGTTCCGGCGAGACGGCGCCCGTCTCAGCCTCCCGGCGACAGGGCTGTCCGGACTCCGTCACACCATCAGGGGGCGCTGCATGAGCAGCGTGTCGATCCAGCGGCCGTGCTTGTAGCCGACATCGGTCAGCCGGCCCGCCTCGGTGAAGCCGAAGCGGTGGTGCAGGGCGGCCGAGGCGCCGTCGCCCGTGTCGGCGATGACGGCGATCATGCGGCGCATTCCGGCCCGGGTGGACTCGGCCACCAGGGTGCCGAGCAAGGCCTTGCCGAGCCCGCGTCCGAGGTGGCCGGGGGCGATGTAGATCGTGTCCTCGACGGTGTGCCGGTAGGCCGGTTTGGGGCGCCAGGGGCCGGCACAGGCGTAGCCGGCCACTTCGCCGGACAGGTCGGCGACGAGGAACGGCAGGCCGCGCCCGGTGAGCTCCTCCAACCGGCACCGCCAGTCGTCGAGGGTGCGGGGCGTCTCGTCGAAGGTGGCCACGCTGGTGGTGACGTAGTGGGCGTAGATCTCGGCCACGGCCTTCACGTCCTCGGGTGTCGCCGCACGGATGATGGGCTGGGGGCCGGCCACGGCGATCCTCATTTCTCTATAGTGAAACAAGATGAGATTATAGAGGAATGGTGGATCTGGCGGCATTGGGGCTGCGCGTGCAGGGGCTCAGGCGTCTGCGGGGTCTGACCCTTCAGCAGGTGGCGGCGGCGGCCGACGTCAGCGTGAGCATGCTGTCCTCCGTCGAGCGCGGCCAGAAGGCGCCGACCGTGGTCGTCCTCGGCCGCATCGCCGACGGTCTCGGCGTGTCCCTCGTCGAACTGGTCGCCGAGACGGAGGATCGCCGCGTCGTCGTGCGCCGCGCCGCCGATCAGGACACCGTCGACGAGCCCGGCGGATGGAGCCGATCGATACTCACCCCTGTGGTGCCGGGCGTGAACTTCGAATGGATCCGCACCACGCTGCCTCCGGGCTGCGACGCCGGCCGGTTTCCGGCCTACGCTCAGGGCTCGCACGAGTACGTGGTGATCGAGTCCGGCACGCTCCGGTTGACCGTCGCAGATCAGACCGTCGAACTGGGCGAAGGCGACTCGGCCTACTTCGCCGCCGACGCCGAACACGGTTACGTCAACCCCGGCCCCGTTCCCTGCGCGTACCATGTCGCCGCGCTCATCATGCGCCCGCGCGCCGCCCGGCCGCACCAGTGACAGGGATCTCAGGGGCACCGGATCTCCGGGCGCGGCCCGGAAACCGTAGAGGGCGCCGGAGCCGTCGCCGGCGCCCTCACTCAGGAGGGCCCCGCCCGCCGTCACCGCTGACGCCGGGAACGCGTGTCCGGCCAGGAGGCGTGACTCAACCGGCTGTGGCCGCGCTCCTCGCCGGCCGCCTTCCAGATCTGTCTCGCCGCCGTCCTGACAGGCCCGGCGAGCCGGTCGGAGTGGACTCCGCCGATCGGCCCGCACCCGGAGACCGCGGCCTCGGCCGGCGTAGCCGACCTGGGCCGGCCTATGGCGTCATCGCGGTCGGCTGCGCGTCGGGGCGCATGGCGGCGTCGGTGCCACCATCGACGTACAGGATCGCGCCGGTGGTGAAGCGGGCCTCGGGCCGCAGGAACTGCTGCACCCAGAACGCGATGTCCTCGGGGCGGCCGAAGACCCCCAGGGGCATCGGCGTCGGGAACCCGTCCGGGTCGTAGTCGGCGGCGTCGCCGGTGGCGCCGAGCATGAGCGGGGTGAGCACCGCGCCGGGCGCGATGCCGTTGAGCAGCACGCCCTGCCGCGCCCATGCGGGGGTGACGGCGGTGCGGCGGACCCATCGGGCGAGCGCGAACTTCGAGGAGGCGTAGGCGGAGATGCTGGGCACCATCGCGCGCACCTCTGCGGGCATCGCCTCGGCGGCGGCGCGGGCACGCTCACGGGCCGCCTGCTCCTTCCCCGCCAACGCCAGTTCCACCAGGTCATCGTCGATGATCGGGACGGTCGAGGCCGCGTTCGACCCGATCACGACGGCGCGTCCGGCCCCCGAGGCCGCCAGCGCGGGCCGCAACCGCTCCAGCAGGCGGACCGTACCGAAGTAGTTGATCGACATGACGGCGGCGGCGTCGGACATGTTCGGGCCGACCCCCGCGATGGCCGCGACGCCGTCCAGCGTCCCGCCGCACCGGGCCAGGATCTCCTCGGCCGCCCGCTCGCGCCCTTCGGCGGTGCCCAGGTCGGCGAGAATGTCGGCATCGCGCAGGTCCACGCCGATGACCGTGTGCCCGGCGGCGCTGAGGGCCGCGGCGCTGGCCGCGCCCATGCCCGAGGCYGAACCGGTGACGGCGAACGTTGCCATGTTTCTCCTTAGGGGTGGGGGGGTGCGGTCAGGCCCGCGGTGACGAAGGCGATGACGGTTGCGGTATCCGGCAGCGCCACGGCCGCGGCCGGGGCGTGGGCCACTGATCGCCCGTAGACCTCCAGCAGCAGCGTGAACGCCAGCCGCCACCGCTCGGCGACCTCCCGCACGGGGAGGTCGGGCAGTGCCCGGCCGAGCATGACCTCGAACGGCGCGGTGCCGAACCACGTCGAGACGTTGGCCAGCCGCCCGCTGCGCAGTGCCGAGCGGGCCAGCAGGTGGGACAGCATCCGCCCCTTCTCGGTGCGCGACAGTTCCTCGAACGGCTCCACGATGGCCGCCACCAGATCACGCACCTCGAACGGCTCACCCTCGCCCCGCGACCGGCGGGCGACGGCCTCCATCCGGTCGGCCCACAGCGGTGAGAGCTCCCGTTCCAGCAACGCCGAGATGAGCCCTTCGCGGGAGCCGAAGTGGTAATGCACGGCTCCCGGGTTGAGCCCGGCCTCGGCGTTGATCGCGCGTACCGACACCTGCTCGAAGCCCTTGCCCAGGAACAGGCGCTCGGCGGCGGCCAGCAGCCGGGACTCAGTCGAGGGAACATCCTCCATCATGTTTCAATCATATTCCAATCAGTGATTGACTGATGCCCTATCCCGACCAGGAGAACCGACATGGACGTGTTCGACCAAGCCAAACTCGGCCCGCTCACCCTGCGCAACCGCATCATCAAGGCAGCCACTTTCGAAGGCATGACCAAAGGCGCCCTCGCCGGCGACGACCTCGTCTCCTTCCACCGCGCGCACGCCGCCGGCGGCGTCGCCATGACCACCGTCGCCTACTGCGCCGTCGCCCCCGAGGGCCGCACCGAGCGTGACCAGATCTACATGCGCCCCGACGCGCTGCCCGGCCTGCGCCGCCTCACCGAGGCCGTACACGCCGAAGGCGCCGCCGCCTCCGCCCAGATCGGCCACGCCGGCCCCGTCGCCAACAGCAAGTCCAACCGCGTGCCCGCCCTGGCCCCGTCGGCCTCGTTCAACCCGCAGGCGATGGCGATGACCCGGCGCGCCACCGTCGCCGACATCGAGCGCGTCACCGCCGCTCACGCCACCGCCGCCGAGCTGGCCATCGAGGCGGGCTTCGACGCCGTCGAGATCCACCTCGGCCACAACTACTTCGCCAGCTCGTTCCTCAGCCCGAAGCTCAACAAGCGCAGGGACGGCTACGGCGGCTCACTCGCCAACCGCGCCAAGGTCGCCCTCGGCGCCGCCCGCGCCGTCCGCGACGCGGTCGGCGACCGCATCGCCATCCTGGCCAAGCTCAACATGGACGACGGCGTGCCCGGCGGCTTCTGGCTGGACGAGAGCCTGCAGGTCGCCCAGTGGCTCGAACGCGACGGCAGCGTGGACGCCCTGGAGCTGACCGCCGGCAGCTCCCTGCTCAACCCCATGTACCTCTTCCGCGGCGGCGCTCCGATCCGCGAGTTCGCCGCCACCTTCAAGCAGCCCATGCGCCTGGGCGTCAAGCTCGTCGGCGACCGCTTCATCCGCGCCTACCCCTACCAGGAGGCCTACCTGCTCGACAGCGCCCGCCAGTTCCGCGCCACTCTGAAGATGCCCCTGATCCTGCTGGGCGGCATCAGCCAGCGCGCCACCATGGACCTGGCCATGGCCGAGGGTTTCGAGTTCGTCGCCATGGCCCGCGCCCTGCTCCGTGAACCCGACCTGCTCAACCGCCTGCGGCGCGAGCCCGCCACCCGGTCTCTGTGCATCCACTGCAACAAGTGCATGCCGACGATCTTCACCGGCACCCGCTGCGTCCTGGCCTGACCGTCCCACCGCACCACGGTCCGGCCTCTCCACCGGCGCCGAGTTCCTGTCATGACTCCTCCGTGTCCGGCGCCGGTGAGATCGCCGCACCGGCCGACAGCAGCCTCTGCGCCAGCGCGCGACAGCGCCTCCCGAGCTCCGGAGGGTCGACCACCTCGAAGTCGTGCCCCAGCAGGAGCACGTGCATGAGCACGAAGTCAAGGCTCCCGGCGCCACTGAGCACCTCGCAGAGCTCGCCGCCCCGCCGCCGTACGACGGCCGCCGACGCCGGAATCTGCGCGCGCACCGTCTCGGCCGGCGCGTGCACGAGGAAGCGCGCCTGGTGCGGGTAGACCCGGCTGGCCACCCCCTCCTGCACGTACGTCGCCGCGTCGGGTGCGGTACGTGGGCGGAAGCGCCAGGTGCGTGCGGACACATCGGTCATCCGGTCGACGCGGAAGTTGCGCCAGTCGTCGCGCTCGAGGTCGTAGGCGAGGAGGTACCAGCGGCGGTCGGAGGCGACCAGGCGGTAGGGCTCGGCCCGCCGCCGTCGCACCTCGCTGCCGGACGGGTAGCCGAAGTCGGCCTCGACCTCGTCGCGGCAGGCTCTGGCCAGCGTCAWGAGCACTTCGGGGTCGACCGGTGTGCGGCCGCCGCCGAAGGACTCCACCGAGCCGGCGAGCGCGCGTACCTCGTGCCGTAGCCGGGTGGGCAGTATTTGGTCGAGTTTGGTCAGTGCCCGGAGTGCGGCGTCGCCGGCGCCGGTGACCGCGCCGCCCGCGCCGGCGAGCAGGGAGACCGCGGTGGCGATCGCCTCCTCGTCGTCGAGGAGCAGCGGCGGCATGTCCTGCCCCGGGCCGAGCCGGTAGCCGCCGCCCACGCCCTGGCTGGCATGGACGGGATAGCCGAGCGCGCGCAGCCGCTCGACGTCACGCCGTACGGTGCGCGGGGTGACGCCGAGCCGGTCGGCGAGCTCGGGGCCGGTCCAGGCCTGGCGCTGCTGCAGCAGCCCGAGCAGGGTGAGCACCCGCTCCGTCGTGCCCCGCTCCTCACCGCTTGCCACGTCCATGTCCCCCACCCTGCCAGAGATAGCGGACCGATCCTGTCCGCCAGGGGTGCCAGAGTGGCTCCATGGACGCAGACGAACTCAACTGGAACCGGACGTTGCGCGAGCAATGGGAGTTCCACTGGAACCACCAGCTCCGGCCCCGGCTCAACGGCCTCACCGACGACGAGTTCTTCTGGTCGCCGGTGCCGGACGCCTGGAGCGTACGGCCGCGCGGCAGCTCGACGGCGCCCATGCAGTTCGGCGCCGGGGACTTCGCGATAGATTACGCCTTCCCCCAGCCGGTCCCCGCGGCCTTCACCACGATCGCCTGGCGGCTCGGTCACGTCATCGTCGGCGTGCTCGCCGCACGCAACGCGGCGCACTTCGGCGCGCCGGCGGCGTCGTACGAGACATGGGAGTACGCCGGCAGCGCGGCCACCGCGCTCGACCAGCTCGAGGCCCAGCTCGGCGTCTGGCTGGCCGGGGTGCGCGGCCTCGGCGAGGCCGGGCTCCGGGTCCCGGTCGGCGAGAAGGAGCCCTTCCCCGAGGCGCCCATGGCCGATCTGGTGCTGCACATCCACCGCGAGCTGATCCACCACCTGTCCGAGGTCTGCCTGCTGCGCGACCTCTACCTGCACACGAAACCCGCCACGGACGGAGCAACCCGATGAGCCGCCACCTCCAGATCACCTTCGACGCCCACGACCCGCGGGCGCTGTCGTCCTTCTGGCGCGACGTACTGGGCTACGTCCACCCCGGTCCGCCCGGAGTCGACCTGCCCGAGGGCGCCGACCCGCTGGCCGCGTGGGACGACTTCCTCGCGCGGGCCGGCGTACCGCAGGAGCAGCGCAACACGAGCTCGGCCATCGAGGACCCGGACGGGCACGGCCCACGGCTGTTCTTCCAGCAGGTGCCCGAGGAAAAGGTCGCCAAGAACCGCGTCCACCTCGACGTCCGAGCGGCTCCCGGACTGCGGGGAGAGGAGCGGATGGCGGCGATGGAGGTCGAGTGCGACCGGCTCGTCGCGCTGGGAGCGACGCGGGTACGTCGCCACGAGCCCGCTCCCCCGATGAGCGCCGGCTTCATCGTGATGGCAGATCCCGAGGGCAACGAGTTCTGCCTGGACTGACGCGGCTCGGCGTCCACCGCGTCGAACCCCGGCTGAATCCCGGACCTCCGTACTGCTGATCGGTGGCAGCCGGCCGCCTGGCCCGGCGGAACCGCGGGACCGGGCCGGGCCGGGCGAACGCCGTCCGGCCCGGGTTCCACCGGGTGACACCGGTCAGGACGACGCCCGATCCGGCGGTGGCCCCTCACCGCTCAGGTCGACTTCTGGCCGTCGAGCGTCTCGCGCAGGATGTCGGCGTGCCCGGCGTGCTGGGCGGTCTCGGCGATGACGTGCATCAGCACCCGGCGCACGCTGCGTACCGCTCCGGGGTCGTTCCAGGGCGCCTCCGGCAGCGGGTGCGTCGCCGACAGGTCGGGCACGGAGGCGATGACCTCCTCGCTGCGGGCGGCGACCCGCTCGTAACGCGCGAGGATCCCGGCCAGCGTCTCACCGGGCGGCATCCGGAAGTCGTTCTGGTGGTCGATCGCCCACTGCGGGAACTCGCGTGCGGTACCGGCCGCGAGGTCGGCCCAGGTGACACCGTCGGGCAGGTCGTAGCGCATCGCCGACGGGCCCTCGACCACGAAGCGCATCCATTCCTCCTCGACGGACGCGACATGCTTGATCAGCCCGCCCAGGCACAGCGCGCTGACCGTCGGATGCTCGCCGGCCTGCTCGTCGCTGAGCCCGCGCACGGTGTTGGTGAGGGCGGATCGCGCGGTCGCGAGCTCGGCGAGCAGGTCGGCCCGCTCGGCGTCGAGAGTCGAGGGTGGCGTGGTCGTGGCGGTCACGGCGGTTGAGCCCTTCCGGTTGTTCTCGTTGTCTGGCACGGGACAACAGTCGCAGGAGAAGCGGTCAGGGTGTGGCCGCTTCTTGGGACAATATGAAGTCATGCCGAAGACCTCAGCGCGACTGCTCTCACTGCTCTCGCTGCTCCAGGCGCGCCGGGACTGGCCCGGCGCGTTACTGGCCGAGCGGCTGGACATCAGCCCGCGCACCGTACGCCGCGATGTCGACCGCCTGCGCGAGCTCGGCTACCCCATCGTGGCCGTCAAAGGCCCGGACGGCGGGTACCGGCTCGACGCCGGCACGCAACTGCCCCCGTTGCTGTTCGACGACGAGCAGGCCGTCGCCCTCGCCGTCGCACTCCAGACCGCCGCCACCAGCGGCGCCGGCATCGGGGAAGCCGCCGCACGCGCGCTGAACACCGTCCGGCAGGTCATGCCCGTACGGCTGCGCCACCGGATCGACACCCTCCGGGTCACCGTCGTCGAGCGGCCCGCGAGCCGGCCGGACCCGCAGGTCGACAGCAGCGTGCTCATGACGCTCAGCGCCGCCGTCCACGCCCGCGAAGCGCTGCGCTTCGACTACGCCCCCGCGTCCCCGCCGGGAGCCACCGGCGACGACCGCGCCGAATCCCCTCCGCGCCGGGTGCAGCCCCACCACCTCGTCACCTGGGGCGGGCGGTGGTACCTCGTCGCCTGGGACCTCGACCGCGAGGACTGGCGCACCTTCCGTGCCGATCGGATCACCCCGCGCACCCCCACGGGACCCCGATTCACCCCGCGCGAGCTGCCCGGAGGCGAGGTGGCCGCCTTCGTGGCCGCCAGGTTCCGGGGCTCCGACGGCTCGGGCGGCTGGCCCTGCCGCGGCGAGGTGATCCTCGCCCTGCCCGCCGCCGTCGTGTCCCGCTACATCCGCGACGGAGTCGTCGAGGCGCTCGGTCCGAACCGCTGCCGGCTCGTCCTGGGCTCGTGGTCGTGGCCCGGTCTGGCCGCCGCCGTCGGCGGGTTCGACGCCGACATCGAGGTCGTCGGCCCGGCCGAGCTCAGGGACGCCTTCGCGCGCCTGGCCCGCCGCTACGCCAACGCCGCGGCCGACGCGCCCACCACGCCGCCCCCGATCCGATGAGCCGGGCGCACGTCGGCCACGGTTCGGGGCGGAGGGGCAGCGCGAAGATCCGAGGCGGTGCGGCCGGAGGGCGCCGGCCTTTCCTCTTTTCCCGGGTGATGGCGAGTTCCCCGGGTGACGGCGAGTTCCCCGGGTGACGGCGGGGCGGGAGGCGATCTCGCGGGCTCGCGCGTGCGCCCTGAGCGGGATCGCCGGATCGTTCAGTCGATGATCGCGGTGGCTTCGACCTCGACCAGATGGTCGGGTATGTCCAGTGCCGCGACACCCAGCAGCGTGGCCGGCGGTACCGGGGTGACCCCCAGTTTCGCGGCCGCCCGGGTGAGCCCCTCCAGGAGCAGGGGCATCTTGTCGGGGGTCCAGTCGACGACGTAGACGGTCAGTTTCGCCACGTCGTCGAAGGAAGCGCCGACCCCGGCCAGGGCGGTGCCGATGTTGAGGTAGCACTGCTCGACCTGAGCGGCGAGATCCCCCGCGCCGACCGTGACCCCCTCGGCATCCCCGGCGACCTGCCCGGCGATGAAGACCAGCTTCGACCCGGTCGCGATCGACACCTGCCGGTAGACATCGACTTCCGGCAATCCGCTGGGGTTCACCAGGGTGATGGCCATGCTGTCTGCCTCCTTGCCATGAGAGCCCGCGGGCTCACTTCCACCGGACCAGGAGGTTCCTGATCTCTTGTGGTTACTCAGGAACTATAGGAGAGTGTCTCCTGACATGGAAGAACGCACTTTTCAGTGACTGAGGAACCTTATGGTGACCAAGCAGTTCAAGGGCTCGCTCGAAAACGCGGACCTGACGCGGGCGGACTCCCTGGCGCGGGAGATCTTCGCGGACGTCGCCAACAAGTGGGCGTTCCTGATCATCGAGTTTCTGGGGGAACGCACCCTGCGCTTCAGCGAGTTGCGCAACGAGATCGAGGGCATCAGCCACAAGATGCTCACCCAGAACCTGCGGATGCTGGAGCGTAACGGCCTGGTCGAGCGGAAGGCGTACCCCACCGTGCCGCCGCGGGTCGAGTACACCCTCACCGAGGCGGGCCGGGCCCTGCGAGGGATGGTCGATGGAATGTGCGGCTGGACCCACCAGTACATCGGTCACATCGAGGCCTCCCGCCGCCGCTTCGACGCCTGACGGGTGCGGCACCCGCACGCGCAGTCGGCGGCCGGTCCTCACCCGGGCGGATCGCCGGGCCGGTACGGGCGCGAAGCGCCGGTACCGGCCCGGGGCGCGGCCGAGCCGGCGTTTGAACGCCACACTGAGCGCGAAGGCGCCGGAGTGGCCGTCCTCGCCCGGCTCCTGGGACTCGACGCCGGCGCGCCCTCGCGCGAGGGCGCGGTGTGAAGCACGGCCCCGCTGTCGCCGGTGATCGCCGAGCGTCCCGGCCGGCGGGGCCGACGCTCACCGCACGGGCGGGAAGCCCGGCGTCAGCCACTCCACGATGTCGGCGACGACGGCCGGGTCCACGTGTTGCGGGGGCTCGTACTCCGCGGGCGTGGACGGGCCCGTTCCGGGAAAGAACAGATGGTTGTCGGCGTCGTAGACGCGGATCGTGACATCCGGCCGGTGAGCGAGGCCGGCCTTCCACCCTGACAGATCGTCCGCCACGGTCACCTGGTAGTCGCGGCCACCCTGGAGGATGAGCATCGGCTTGTCCAGCGCCGCCGCGGTCGCGACCGGGTCGTAGCCGCGCAGATCCAGCCAGTACGCCGCCGGCCAGCCGAACGGCAGCGCCTCGGCCGGTGTCGACGGTGACAGGCCGGGACCGGCGACCATCGCGGCCTGCCGCGTGAACGCCTCGACGGCGGCCTCCATCGCCGGGCCGGGATCCAGTGAGGCGAGGTACCGGACGACGCGGACGGCGGCCTGGTGCATCGGCTGCGTGTCGCCGGCCATGATCACCAAACCGGCGACGGACGCCTCGGCGGCCGCGACCCGCGGTGCGACCTTGCCTCCCATGCTGTGGCCCAGGACGAAGACGCGGGCGGGGTCCACGCCCGGCTGCCGCTGGAGCAGGTGAACGGCGGCGACCGCGTGCGGCACGTACTCGTCGGCCATCGTGAAGTCGGCCGCGTTCGCCACCCGGTCGCCGTGAGTGTGGGTCACCTTGTCGAACCGCAACACCGCGACACCACGGGCGGCCAACCCCCAGGCCAGGTCCTTGAGCGGTTTGTTGGCCCCGCTGGTGGCGTCGCGATCGAAGGGCCCTCCCCCGCTGAGCAACACGACGCCCGCCTGCGGGCCGGGCTCATGCGGCAGGCTCACCGTGCCGGTGACGGCGAGAGGGCCGTCGCCAACCGTGACGTCATGCTCGTCGAACCTCGTCGGGTCGGCGTACGGCGGCGGCGCCCAGGGCGCGGCGGCCGCGGCAAGCCGCAGATCGTTCAGCATGCCGTCGTGGTCGACCGCGACCACCACGGCGAATTCCGCGCGCTCGCAGGCCACCGGGACACTCACACGGACCAGCCCCGCCTGGACCGGCTCGCTCACCGGCTCCCCGATGGCGGCGACCTGTCCGCGCCGGCCGAGCACGGACGTCCAAGCGGCCCGCAGCGCCTCAGCGCCGACCAACGCCCGCAGCGGCGGCGCGAAGAGCCGTTCGATCTCGGTGAAGCGTCCCTCGCACGCCATCTCGACAACCGCGACGGCGGTCGCTGCCGGGTCGGTTCCCATCGTCATCCCCACCCCTACCTTTCTCATTATTTGAGAAAGGTAGCACGGTGTGAGATCGTAAGGGGGTGAACACGTTCGAGCTTCTGGGTCACCCGGTGCGGCTACGCGTTGTGCACGCGATGCGTGGCGGACGGACGCTGACGACGTCCCAGCTGTGCGCCCGCATACCGGATGTCTCGAAGGCCACCGTCTACCGGCACGTCGACCTGCTCACCGCCGGGGGAATCCTGGAGGTGGCCGACGAGCAGCGAGTGCGCGGCGCGGTGGAGCGCCGATACCGGCTGCGTCAGGACCGGGCGGCGATCGACGCCGACACGTTGGAATCGCTGTCGCTCGACGACCACCGGCGCGCGTTCGCCACCGCGACGGCCACCCTGCTCGCCGAGTTCAGCGCCTACCTCGACCGCGACCGCGCCGACCCGGTGGCGGACCTCGTCGGCTACCGGCAGCATGCCGTCTGGCTCAGCCGGGACGAGCTCCTTGCGATGATCGGCGAACTGCGCAGCGCGATCGCCCCCCGGCTGGCCAACCACCCCGCACCCGGCCGCGCGCGATACCTGCTCAGCCCGATCCTGTTCCCGACGGAGGAACCATCAGCCGGCCCCGAGGCCGGCTGAGTCGCCACCCCACGCTCACACCGCCGGCCTGATCATCCGCGCCGAGAGCGGATATCGACGCGCGCTCATCGGGAACTCCCCGGGCCTCGGCCCTGGGGAGGTTGTCGACGGGACGGCGAATGAGCGAAGTCCTCATGATGGACTTCGCTCCGTTTCTTCCACCGCCGCCGGCCCGTCAGCCGGCCGGCGCCGAGCACGAGACGCTCGGCGCCGGTGTCGGCGACCTCCTCGGTCACGGTCGGTGCAGGCAGGCGCGCGTCATCGTCCACGGACTCGACTCCGGCCCGCGGGCGCCGCTCGTGCCCCGCGCCGCCCTACGCCTCGCAGTTGGGCTCGGACTCGCCGGCACAGGTGTCGAAGTCGGGTCCGCCGTCGGTGATGTCGTTGCCCCCGTTGCCGAACAGGAAGTCGTTGCCGCTACCGCCGACGAGGATGTCACGGCCCGAACCGCCGGAAAGGCGATCGGAACCGGCCGACCCGAAGATCTCGGCGAACAGGGAGGTGGTGTTGCGCACGGTGTCGTTGCCGGCCCTGACGTTGACCGTGATGGTCGTGACGCCTGCGCAGGAGACCGTACCGGGCCCCTGCTGCACGCACCCCGCGCCCGCGGTCACCGAGTGCAGGCTGGAGGTCACGGTGACCTTGCCGTTGAAGGCGTTGATGTCGATGCTGTCGTCACCGACCGTCCCCACGACGGACATGTTCTGAAACGAGCCCACCGTGACGGTGGCCCCGGCCGCGTGAGCGGGGGCCGCCAGGACGGCGGTGGTGGCCAGGCCGGCCGCGGTCAGGGTAAGGGCGGTGATGTGGCGGCGCATACGCGACATGCCAGGGATCCTTTCTGGACGGTGAATCTCGGACGGTTCCCAGATAAGCGGCCACCCGGGGAACTGTCTGCGTAATTGTGCGCACACGAGACGTGACTTTCTCGCCGGCCTTCGTTTCACGGCCCCCACATGCCGGCGCACCGCGCCTCCCGGCGGACGAACCGGCCGTCCTCGACTCCCTCCACCGGCGCGGGGAGCATGAGCGGAAGGACGTAGGACCGCCGGCATCGGCGTACATCACCGGGATGATCCCGGCCCGAGCCGGTGTCAGTGGGCCACGGTGACCACGATCTTGCCGAACTGGGCGTTGGACTCCATGTGCTGGTGTGCCTGCACGATCTCCTCCAGCGGGAACAGGCGATCCACCACCGGGCGGAAGACCCCGGTACGCAGGCCTGAGGCGACGAACGCCTCGGCCCGGCGTAGCCGCCTGGGGTCCTTCGTGATCTCCAGCACCGTGTAGGTGCGCATGTTGAGGGCGGGCATGCCCAGGGCGAATCCCGGATACGGCGTCGGCTGCCCGCTCAGCCCCCCGTACAGGAGGAGCGTGCCGTCCGGCGCCACCGCCCGCGCCAGGTCGGTCACGCCCGGCCCGGCGACGGCGTCGAAGACATATTCGACCCCCTTGCCGCCGGTCAGGGCCAGCAGCCTGGCCGCCACGTCCTCCTCGTCGGATACGATCACTTCGGCCGCACCCTCCTTGAACAGCCGGTCCTTCTTGTCGCCGGTGCGGGTGACGGCGATCGGCGTGGCCCCCACCCGGTTGGCGGTGTGGATCGCCGCCAGGCCGACGCCGCTGGAGGCGGCGTTCAGCGCCACCACATCGCCCGCTCGTACTCCGCCCACCTCCACCAACGCGCCATACGCGGTGAGATAGGGCATCCACACCGCGGCGCCGGACACCGCGTCCATCCCGTCGGGACGGTGCAGGAGCGCGGCTGCGGGGACGACCGCCCGCTCGGCGTAGACGCCGTAGTCGTTCTGCGAGAAGAAGCCCGGCAGGACACTGACCGCCTGCCCCTCCTCGAATCCGGTCACCTCCGGGCCGACCACCTCGATCACACCGGCGGCCTCGGAGCCGAGCATGGCGGGCAGACGCCTGACCGGCTCGATGTACTGGTCGCTCCGGAACAACGCCTCGGCCCTGTTGATCCCGATCGCCTCCACCCGGATCCGCACCTCGCCCGGTCCCGGCTCACCCGTCTCCAGGTCATCCAGCCGCATCACCTCGGGCCCGCCGACCTCGTGGAACCGCACCGTCCTTGCCATGACACCGTCCTTCGCTCGCTGTGAACGCGATCCACCGTGCCGCATAAGTACGATCGCTGTCAAACTTCGATGAGTGTCGTACTATTGGACCCATGGGACGTACACCACCTCACCCGGAAGCGTCACAGTTCGACCTCCAGCGGATACTGGAGGCCCTCGTCGATCCGGTGCGCCGGAGCATCATCACGCAGCTCGACGCCTCCGACGAGGACATCAAGTGCGGCGCTTTCGACATACAGGTCAGCAAGTCCACCGCCACCCACCACTTCAAGGTGCTGCGCGAGGCGGGCCTGATCCGGCAGCACTACGTCGGGACCTCACGGATGAACACCCTGCGCCGCGCCGAGGTGGACGAGGTGTTCCCCGGCCTGCTCGACGCCCTCACCACGCACCGGGCCAAGGAGCGCTGACTCCCGCCTCCGCGCACAGGAGGGTTCCGCCGACGACCATCGTGGCGGCCTGCGGCCCGGTGATCGGCGCAGGCAGCCAGGACGCGGGTCGAGCCGTCGCTCCACAGCGGACCGGGGGGGCGCATACGCCGGATCTTCGGTGATCAGCACCCCATCCGCGGCGGCGAGCTCGCCGCACGCGCCCCGGACGCGCCGATCCGTTCGATCCCTCCCCCGATGTCGGAGGCGTTCCGATAATTGACCATCTCGTGACCGGCGGCTCAGCGGGATGGGGTCCCCTCGCCGTACACCTCATCTGCTACTCTATGCTACGAATTGATTACCTTGCGTCACAACGGGAGTTCATGTGAAGGTCGCCTGCGTCGGTGGCGGACCCGCCAGCCTGTACTTCTCGATCCTGATGAAGCGGGTGGACCCGTCCCATGACATCACCGTCTACGAGCGGAACCCGGCCGGGTGGACCTACGGCTGGGGCGTGACCTATGTGGACGAACTGCTCAACAATCTCCACAACGCCGACCCCGAGTCGGCACGCGCCATCAACGAGAACTCGTTCCGCTGGGACAGCTGGGTCGTGCACGTCCACGACCGCATGACCGTGACGGAGGAGCACGGAGACGAGGGCTTCGGCATCGGCCGACGCCAGCTGCTCGGCATCCTCGCCGAGCGGGCCGGCTCCCTCGGTGTGCGCATCGAGTTCGAGCGCGAGATCGCCGGTGAGGACGAGCTGGCCGACGCCGACCTCGTCGTCGCCGGCGACGGCGTCAACAGCGTGCTGCGCGAACGTCACACCGACCACTTCGGCACCGAGGTCACGGTCGGACGGAACGCCTACATCTGGCTCGGCACCACCAAGGTGTTCGACGCCTTCACCTTCGCCTTCGTGGACACCCCGCACGGCTGGATCTGGTGTTACGGCTACGGATACAGCAAGGAGCACAGCACCTGCGTCATCGAGTGCTCCCCCGAGACCTGGCAGGGACTCGGGTTCCACCAGGCGAACGAGGCCGACAGCCTGGCCCTGCTGGAGAAGCTCTTCGCCGACATGCTGGACGGGCACCCGCTGATCGGCCGGGCGCACGCTGACGGCCGCGCGCACTGGCTGAACTTCCGCACCCTGACCAACCGGACGTGGTACCGCGGCAACCTCGTCCTGCTCGGGGACGCCGCGCACACCACGCACTACTCCATCGGCGCGGGCACCGACCTCGCACTGGGAGACGCCGCCTTCCTGGCCAGCGCGCTGCACGAGGACACCCACCTCCAGCCCGCCCTCGCCCGCTACGAACGGGAACGCAAATCCTCGATCGTGGCCACCCAGAGAGCGGCCCGCTACAGCGCCCAGTGGTACGAGAACCTCCCGCGCTACATCGGCCTTCCACCTGCGCAGATGTTCACGCTGCTCGGCCGGCGGCACTCCCCCCTGCTCCCGCACATCCCGCCGCGGCTGTACTACCGGATCAGCCAGGTGGCCGGGCAGTTCGAGTCGCTACGCAGCCGGCTGGGCTCGAAGGCCGCACGAGACACACACGGCGGGGCACCCGGATGAGATGCGCGCGGTGCCCGGCGCCCAGCCGAGCACCCGCCACAGGCTGATCCTCACTCACCCGATTCGTTTCCGTGCGATGACCAGGAACTCTCCGTCGCCCTCCCCCACGGCTTGCCTGTCCCAGCCTCCATAGATCCATTCCACGCTGAATCCCGCCGCCCGCAGGGACGCACGCAACTCCTCCTCAGTCCGGAAACGCAAGGTGGCGGTACTGACAAGCTCTTCATCGGGGAAGACATAGTGATGGATGAAGCTGACAACACCACTCTGGACAGCGGTCACCCGGGTCCAACTGTCGACCTCAAGGCCGTCCGGCAGACGCACCCTGCGCCTGGAGTCGATCGGGTTCCACCGCTCCCATCCGCGATCTCGGGGGTCCCGCGAATCGAACACCAACCGGCCACCGGGAACGAGTGAACGTTCGACCGCGGCGAGGGCACGGCTCCACTCGTCGTCGTCGACGAAGAACTGCGCCACATGACTGGTCATGACCACCACATCGAACGACCGCTCCGGAAGCGTCTCAGCCGCACCCTCGATCCAGGTCACCTGCTCGGCACCCGGCTTGACGCGAGCGGCTTGGAGTGATGCCCGGGCAGGATCGACGCCGGTGACCGTGTGGCCGGCCGCTGCCATACCCAGCGCCAGACGACCGGTGCCACAACCCAGGTCGAGCACCCGGGCCTTGGGGGTTTCGCCGACCACGGAGAGGAAGAAGTCGTCGTCGCGCGACCAAGGGCACTCGGCGTCATAGACCGCCACCAGCCGGGGATCGTTGAACTCGGCGTGTCTCATGGAAGAGAGGGTAACCACGCCGTTCGAAGTGACAACACGTCCAAAAAAGGACGGGAAACCCGCTGGAAGAGACGTTCCCGCCGTCCGCCGCCTCCTCCTTGGTCGTCCGCCCCATCACCCCGGAACCGCATGATGAGCTCCGCGAGCACCACGACCCCGGTGACAGCGGTCTCGACGGCCCCGCTCCTCTCCGGGCAGGACTGATCCCCACCGCGGAGCGGTGCGTCAGGTTCGCCGGTCCGCTTCCGGCCTCAAGCCGGCGAAGACGACGGCGAGCGTTCGAGCCCGCAGGTCGTCACTCCAGCCACCGTGCAGCGCACCATGACAGACGCTGACGAGCAGAGCCATCACCTCCGGTGAACGCACGTCCTGGGCGACCGTCCCGGCGGCCTGCGCTTGGCGCAGGAGGTCCTCGATGCCCCGCTCGAGATGCCGCACGGCGTCGGGAACGCTGACGGCGACACCCGCCTGGGCTAGCAGGTCCACGACCGTCTTCTCCGTAGCGGCCTGCTCGACCACGTGGGCGAAGAACGCGAAGAGCGCCGTGCCATGCTCGTCGTCCCGCGCGAACGCCTCACCCTCTTCGACGAGCCGGGCGAGCAGGCGTTTCATGATGGCAACCAGCAGATCGTTCTTCGTGGGGAAATGGCGGAACACGGTTCCGATCGCGACTCCGGCCCGACGGGCCACCTCTTCCGTGGAAGCGGACGGACCGAGCTCGGAGAACACCTGCTCAGCAGTGTCGAGGATGCGCGCCTGGTTGCGCCGCGCGTCAGCGCGCAGGGGTCTGCCGCCGTCTGCCCTGGTCGGGGTCATCGTCATCACTCTCTTTACAAGATGAGTCGTGACTCACTATTCTTCAGATAAGTCGAGTCTCAACTCATCTTACAGAGGAGTGCGCCGCGATGACACCGCGCGATGTCTTCGCTCTCATGAGAGAGCACTGGCTGGCCAACATCCCCCTCAGCGCCGACCTGCTCACCGACGACGTGGTGGTCGAGATGCCGTTCGCCGCGACCGGCCGGCCGAATCGCATCGAGGGCAGACAACGCTTCATGATGTTCGCCGAAGCCGGCCGGGCCGCGCTACCGGTCCATTTCGACGACTGCCGCAACATCGTGATCCACGAAACCACCGATCCAAACGTGATCATCGTTGAGTACGAGCTGGCTGGAACCGTCACCACGACAGGCGTTTCCGCTGCCGCCCCGTTCATCGGCGTTCTGAAGGTCCGCGACGGGCAGATCGCGCACTGGCGGGAGTACCAGAACACGTCGGCGATCGCGCAGGCACTGCGACAGCAGTAGCCGTCGAAGGCGGCGACGGTGCGGCGCAGTTCGACGGTCGCCGGATGGGCCCGGTCAGCTCACGGCATGGTCGCGCCGGCCCTGGTCGGGGCATCATCCGGTCGTCTCCTCACCGCGTGCGAGAGCGAACACGGACCAGGCCACGGTGCAGACCGCGGCCGACAGCAGCAGAGCCCATCCGGTGCCCGCGGCGACGGCGGCGCCCATGACGGCGACACCGAGGGTGGCGCCGACCTGGCGCACCGCGTTGAGCAGGCCGCCCACCGCACCGGCCGTCCCCGCCGGGGCGACGCCGACCATGGCCGCGACCAGAGCCGGCAGGGCGTAGGAGACACCGAAGCCGGTCATCAGGAGGCCCACCGCGAGCCACAGGTAGCTCCCGTCGGCGAAGACCGCGCCGGCCAGCACGGCGCCTCCAGCGGCCAGCAGCGCCAGGCCGGCCAGGATCGGACGGCGCGGCCCCACCCGCGCCACGATCTTGCCCGTGAACGGCGGATTGGCGGCGAAGGGAACGGTCAGCGGCAGGAACGCCAGCCCGGTCTGCAGCGGGTCCAGGTGCCGCTCCTGCTGCAACAGCAACGGCAGCACGAACAGTCCCCCGGTCAGTGCGAAGTTCACCGCCGCGGCGGCCAGCAGCCCGGCCCGTACCCGGCCTGACCGCAGCAGAGCCCGGTTCAGTACCGGTGCCTGGCTGCGGCGCTCCAGGCCCCGGAAGGCCAGCGCCGACGCCCCGAGCCCCACCGACGACCACGCGGCGTGGACCCATGCCTGCGAACCGGCAGCGATCAGCGTGTCCGTGGACAGGGCCAGCACCGCGGCGGCTGCCAACTGGGCGGGCCAGTCGATCCGGCGGTCACCGCGCGGACAGGCCACCGCCCGGCCCAGCGTCAGCGCCAGCACCACCAGGCCGATGGGCACGTTGACCAGGAAGACCGACCGCCATCCGGCCGCGCCCACCAGGGCGCCGCCCGCGATCGGACCGGCCGCGACGGCCGCACCGCTGATCGCGGCCCACGCCGAGACCGCCCGCGCCCGCGCCGCGGGCTCCGGGTAGAGCTGGGCGATCATCGCCATCGAGGCGGGCACGCACGCCGCCGCCGCGACTCCCGAGATCGCCCGAAGGAGGACCAGGGCCCACAGTCCCGGAGCGAGAGCACTGAGCGAGGACGCGAGCGTGAAGACCGCGATCCCGGCCCGGAAGAGCCGCTCGGCGCCGAAGCGGTCCGCCGCCGCCCCGGCTGACAGCAGCAGCGCGGCGAACGCCACGGTGTAGCCGGTGGTCGCCCACTGCAGCCCGGCCATCGAAGTGTCGAGCGAGGCCGCCAGGTCGGGCTCGGCGACCGACAGCACCGTCATGTCCAGCAGCACCATGAAGTAGCCCAGCGAAATGCCCGCCAGCGCGCGGGCACGCCCCCGCCCCGGACGGGGATCCGCCGGCACCGGCGCGGGTGAATTCAAAAGGGTCATGCCTGAGACAGCTCCCGAAGACGAAGGTGGGGATGACGCGACCCACTGTGCGGTCCGGCAGTCCTGCGGCTCCACCGCCTCGGCTGCACGGCTCGTTCGGAATTTCCGAACGCCCGGCGCCGTTCCTCTGCGCGTGGAGCTACGCCAGCTCAGGACTTTCGAGGCCGTCGTCCGGCACCGGACCGTGACCGACGCCGCCGTCGCGCTCGACCTCGCCCCCTCGTCCGTCTCCCAGCAGATCCGGACGCTCGAAGGAGCGCTCGGCGTGGCCCTGTTCCTGCGCGGCCCCAAGGGAATGGAGCCGACCCCCGCCGGGCAGCGGTTGCGGGGATGGGCGCGGTCGCTGCTCGACCAGGCCGATCAGGCCATCCGCGACGTCAGAGGCGAACGGCGGCTGCTGAGACTCGGCGCGCTGGAAACTCTCGCCGGCTCGCACGTGCCCCATGTCCTCGCCCGGTTCGCCGAACGCCGGCCCGACATCGAGGTCGAGATCCACTCCGAACGCGCCCGTGACGGACTTCTCGCCGACGTGATCGAGGGACGGCTCGAAGCCGCCCTGCTGCTGGACTCCGGCGACGACGTCGGCGGACTCGGCTTCCCCGCCCCCGCCGAGCCGCTCACCTTCATACCTTCAT
>NZ_NGFP01000092.1 GCF_002149035.1 Streptosporangium minutum | reverse complement strand
CTGGGCGTCGTATTCGATGCGGTAGCCCTCGCCGAGCAGCCGCCAGGCCAGGTCGGTCTCCTCGTGAGCGTAGAAGAACCGCTCGGGGAGGCCGCCGACCTGCAGGAAGGCGGACCGGCGGATGGCGCAGGCGCCGCCCAGGAAGGTGGTGACCGGGGAGGACCGCTCGGGGTCCCCCGCCCGCAGGCGGGGGACGTGGCGCCGCTGGCCGGAGCCGCCCTCGGGGTCCATCACCCGGAAGGAGACGACGGCCAGGTCGTGCTCGGTGGAGAAACGCTCACGCAGGTGGGAGACGACGTCCGTCGCGCCGTACCAGCCGTCGTCGTCCAGGAAGAGCACCACGTCGCCCGAGCACTCCTCGACGCCGCGGTTGCGGCCCGCCGGGATGCCCGTGTTGTGGCTGAGCCGCACGGTCTTGATCGAGGCGGACGAGCCCTCCGGCGCGGCGACCGACAGCTCGGGGACGTCCGCGCCGTTGCCGACGATGACCACCTCGACGTCGCCGTCGGTCTGGCGCAGCGCGGACTCGACGGCCCGATCCAGCTCGGGGACCCGATTACCCATGGTGAGGATGACGCACGAGATCTTCAACGGGTCATCGTCCTGACGCGTCGAGAGCACGTGCGGAGCATACTTTCATGATCACCGAGTCTGCTGGGTCGGGCACATGTGGCATGGCTGAACGTTTCTGACTTACCGGAAAGCAAGCGTATCGGAACCGTCGGCGAACACCTGCCAAACAACGAGGTGTCCGCACCTACGACGCACCGCACCGCTCTCCGGTTCCTCATGAAAGCCGCCTGGAGGCCAGGATGCTGATCAAGTGCAGTGCCATCTGCAGCACGGCGACCACGACACAGGCCACCACGAGCACCCGGGTGGCGGCCAGGCCGCCCGCGAGCAGGTCCCACACCGCGGCGACGACCACGATGATCGACAGCTCGACGGCCTGGACGAGCCGGTGGAACTTCAGGGCGGCGGCGGCCTTGCGGGCCATGCCCAGGCCGCGCGACTGGAACTGCTCGGCCGAGCTCTCAGCCGCCGCGACCAGGCCGGACCGGGCGCGGGCCACGTCGACCAGGTCGGTCTCCGCCTTGATCAGGATGGCGCCGAGCGCGGCGGCGAAGCCCATCACGGTGTACCAGTCGGGAAGGGTCTCCGACGCCCGGAAGCCCAGCCCGATGAGCAGGGCGGCCTCGGCGAAGTAGTGGCCGACCCGGTCCAGGTAGACGCCGGTGATGGAGGTCCGCCTGGTCCACCGCGCCAGCTCGCCGTCGGAGCAGTCGAGCAGCAGGTAGAGCTGGATCAGCAGCGCGGCGCCGACCGCGGCCCAGAGGCCGGGGAGCGCGATGACCACGCCCGCCAGCACCCCGGACAGGATCATCAGCCAGGTGGTCTGGTTGGGGGTGATCGGCGTCTTGGCGAGGAACCAGGTGACGTAGATCGACAGCTTCCGCATGTACAGCGAGCCGGCCCAGTGCTCGCCGCTGTTGCGGTCCATGGTCGAGTGCGGCTGGGCGACCGCACGGAGCTCAGCGACCGACGGCCCGGACATAATCCTCCACCCGATCGCGAATCTCAGGCTCCGACAGGCGCAGGTGCTCCAGGATCGTGTAACGCCCTGGACGGGTCGAGGGCGCCAGCATGACCGCCTCGGTGAACTGCTCGACGGTCAGCCCCAGATCGACGGGGGTGACCGGCAGCTCGTGCCCGCGCAGGCAGTCGACGACCTGGTTGAGCCTCCGGGAGTCCTCGCGGAGGAAGAAGCAGAAGGCGGCACCGACCCCGGCGAGCTCGCCGTGGTTGGAAGTGCCGGGAAAAAGCTGATCCACGGCATGAAGGATCTCATGGTCTCCGCCACTGGAGGGACGGGAGGACCCGGCGATCACCATCGACATCCCCGAGAGGATGAGCGCCTCGGCCAGCACGGTGAGGAAGGCGTCGGACTCGATCGAGTCGTTCCGGCCGATCAGGGCCTCCGCCGCGGTGCGGGCCATCGCGCAGGCCAGGCCGTCGATCGGCTCGCCCCGCTCGGCGTTGCCGAGCTGCCAGTCCTCGATCGCCGACAGGTTGCTCACCACGTCTCCGACCCCGGAACGGACCAGGGACGGCGGCGCGTCGTGGACGAAATCGAGATCCACCATGATGGCCAGCGGCATGGGCACGCCGAAGGTGCCCTTGCCGCCGTCGTGCGTCAGCGACGCCACCGGCGAGCAGATCCCGTCGTGCGACAGGTTGGTGGCCACCGCCACCATGGGGATGCCGGCGAGCGACGCGGCGTACTTGGTCGCGTCGATGGTCTTGCCGCCGCCGATCCCGACGACCGCCTCGTAGGCGCCCTTGCGCAGGTCGGCGCCGAGCGAGACGGCCGCGTCCACCGAGCCGTCGGGGACCCGGAAGACCTGGGCCTCGCCGAGCGAGGGGGCGATCACCGAGGCGATCCGGTCGCCCTGGCCCGCGCCCACCGCCACCGCCACCCGCCCGGAGGTCGCCACCCGGCTGTCGGCCAGCAACGAGCCGAGCTGGGCGATCGCGCCCCGCCGCACCTCCATGGTCAGCGGGGCGGGCAGCATTCTGGCTAGTATCGGCACGCGATCTCCCGCGCCTTGGCGAGGTCGTCGTGGTTGTCGACCTCGACCCACGGGACATCGCCGATCGGGGCGACCGCGATCTTCTCACCGCGGGCGACCAGCTCCTGGTAGCCGTCCTCGTAGTAGAGCTGCGGGTCGCGCTCGAAGGTGGCCTGGAGGGCGTCGGCGAGGCGCTCGCCGATACCGGGGCGGATCAGCGTCGCGCCGATGTACTCACCCGCGGCGTCGGCCGGGTCCATCAGTTTGGTGATCAGCTTGAGATGGCCGTCACCGTCGAGGGTGACCTTCATCTCCTCGTCGGCGAGCCTCTTCACCGCGTCGACCGCGAGCAGGATGTCACTGGTCGCGGGCGCCGACAGCAGCGTGTGCTCGACGGAGACCGGGTGCACCGTGTCGCCGTTGACCAGCAGCACACCCTGGTCGAAGTAGTCGCGCGCGCACCACAGGGAGTAGGCGTTGTTCCACTCCTCGGCCTTGTCGTTGTGCACGAGGGTGAGCTTCACACCGTGCCGCCGCTCCAGCTCGGCCTTGCGCTCGTGTACGGCCTGCGCCTGGTAACCGACGATGACCACGACGTCACGGAGGTCGGCCGCCGCGAGGTTCCGCAGCGAGATGTCCATGATCGTGGTCTCGCCGTCGACCGGCACCAACGCCTTGGGCAGCGTGTCCGTGTACGGCCGCAGGCGTCGTCCGGCCCCGGCGGCCAGCACCATTCCCAGCAACGTGCGCTCCTCATCCAAGTGAGCCCCTCGGCGGGCACTCCTGGCCCCAAAGGTTAGTTGGCTTTAGCCCCTGATCGTGTAATCAAGGGTTTGCCGGGCGTTCTCAATCGTGGGCGCCCAGATCGGCCGCGTCCACCCCCGAGCGCGGCGCGGCCACCCAGCAGGTGACGCTCTCCCACCCGAAGAACCCCCACAGGTAGAGCGCGAGCAGGACGAAGACCAGCGTGACCTGCCCCGCGAGGCCGCCCAGCGCGATCAGCAGCATACGGCCGTCCCAGCCCAGTCCGGCCGTGGCCAGCCAGGGCGGCGGGTAGACGCGCTGGCGCACCCGGTAGACGACGTCGTAGTGGTGGAAGGCCATCGCGCCGAGCAGCAGGAAGATCAACCACGGCGGCACGCCGTGCGCGAACCCGACCGAGGCCACGAATCCGTACTCGGTCAGGCGCAGGATCGGCGGGACCAGCCAGTCGAGCCTGCCGTCGTGCGGGTGGGAGCTGCCGGGACCGGCCAGCAGCAGCGCCACCGCGGGGGCGAACACCGCCAGCCCGTCGGCGCCGGCCACGCCGACCATCAGCAGCACTCCGGTCACGAAGATCCCGACGAGCGCCGGCGGCAGCGGCGGGAGCTGCCCGGCGACCAGGTTGCCCATCGCCCGCGACAGGACCCCGTCGTCCCGGTAGGCCATCACGGTGCCGCGCGGCACCGGCGTCATGTGGACGGAAACCATGGTCGCGTTCGTCTCCTCACCGGTTCCGCGGAGTGCCCCGCGGGCCGTGCCTCCCGTCCCGCCGGCCGCGGAACCGCCGTTCCCGGTCATCGGCTGAAGGACCTGCCGATCCTGCCCGCGACCGTGTAGAGGGCGGCGACGCCGCCCCAGACCAGCAGCGCGATGAAGGTCACCCGCGCGTTGAACACCGCGGCGGTCACCGCGATCAGGGCCATCCGCTCCCCGATGGGGAGCACGATGATCTTCTTCAACCAGCGGGTGAAGGAGATCCGCTCCAGCCGGCGCGACAGCCTGACGACCGCGTTCCCCGAGCCGGAGCCCTGCCGTTCCCGCAGGTAGCGCTCCGCGGCGGCGATCCCGTCCGCGACCTCGGCCGACCGCTCCTGCGGCGTCCGCCGCGGCGCCGCCCCCATGGACGCGTCGGCCGGGGCGGTCAGCGAGGCGGCCGTCCCGGACCCGGCCGCCTCCGGCCGTCCGGCGTCGGCGCGGGCTCCCGCGTAGGAGAAGTCGATCATGTGGCGGAGCATCTGCAGGATCATCGCCGCGACCGCCAGCGCCCAGATGCCGTGCGGGCCGCCGCGGGAGTCGTCCGTCCCGGCCGCGTAGCCGATGGCGAGGCCCACGTAGACGGCGTACTCCTTGACCCGGTCGAAGGTGGCGTCCAGCCACGCGCCGAGCGGGGAGAACGCGCGGGTGTAGCGGGCGAGCTGGCCGTCCACGCAGTCGAGCACGAACGACAGGTAGAGCAGGACGGCCCCGGCGATCTGCGCCTCGCGGGTGCCCGCGGTGAACCAGACCGCGGCGAGGGCGGCCAGGCCGACGGAGATCCCGGTGACCGCGTTCGGCGTCAGGTGCAGGTCGGCCGCCAGCTTGACCAGGTGGGTGGACCAGGAGCTCACGAAGTGGGTGGTGAAGAAGCCGTCGTCGGCCTTCACCGCGAGCTCCAGCCGGGCGCGGTCCTCGTCCACCTCGCCCAGCCGCAGCACGGCCGCGTCGGCGCCCTCCTGCCCGGCCACCCGGTCGCAGTGCAGCCGCCCGATCCCGCAGGCGCGCACCGGGACGCCGACGCGGACCAGCCCGACCAGGAGGAGGTCGCCGGCCTCGGCGCCGTCCATCGGGCCGAACCCGCCGGCCTCGGCCCGCTCGGCCAGCGTCTCCGCGGTCTCGGCGAGGACGGCGAGATCGGCCGCGCCGACCTGGAGCACGCCCCTGAAGGTGCCGTTGGCGTCGACGACGTCGTGGAAGGACGTGCCCGCGGCGACCACCCGGCCGCCCTCGACCCGGACCGGCGGGCGCGACGGCCCGGAGTCCTCACCGCCCGTGATCACCAGCGCGCCCGTGTCGCGCGCCGGATGCTCCAGGAGCAGGGCAAGCGCCTCGGTGTGGGCCACCAGGTCTCCCGCCACCACGGCCACCGGGGCGGTGGCCGTCCGGGCCACGGCGGCGACCCTCCGCAGGTCGTCGGCGAGCCCCCGCGAGCCCTCCGAACCGATCATGTAGGTGCCGCCGGGGGCATGGATGATCTCGCTGGAGCGGGCGACCACATGCACGTCGCCCACCGGGAGCCGGACGAGTTGATCGGTCAGCCGGTCGAGCAGCGTGCCGTCGGCGCAGCGCAGGGCCGCCGCCTCCATGGTGGCGAGCACCACGGCGGCCGTCCGGCGGACGCCGGACGCGGCGGGGACGTGAGAGTCATGCAAACCGGGCTCCTTCGTATCCGACGGGATCACCGTACGAATCGGGGAGTGCGTACTCAGCGTAGCGAGATCTTGACGGGATAGCACGGGAGCGCGACCTGCGATCGGGTACGCACCCATTACGCTCGCCCTATCCGGACCGTTGAAGGAAGCAGATCTTGGCCGCTCTCGAACCACGCCTACGCACCGTCGGGGTCGTCCTTGCCGGCGGTGTCGGCCAGCGTGTCGGCCTCAACACCCCCAAGCAGCTTGTCAAGATCGCCGGAAAGACGATCCTCGAACACACCCTCGCGCTGTTCGAGGGCGCGCCGGAGGTCGACGAGATCATCGTGATGATGACCCCGGGCTTCACCGACGAGGTGGAGCGGATCGTCGCGCTCAACGGCTTCAGGAAGGTCGGCAAGATCCTGGAGGGGGGCGCGAGCCGTCCCGAGACGACCTGGCGGGCCCTGAAGGCGCTGGGCGCCCAGGAGTGCGACGTGCTCCTGCACGACGCCGTGAGGCCCCTGCTGGAGCCCCGGATCATCACCGAGTGCGTGGAGGCCCTGAAGGTCTACTCGGCCGTCGACGTGGCGATCCCGAGCTCCGACACGATCGTGGTGGCCGCTCCCGGCCCGCGCGGGGAGATCGTCCGCGACATCCCCGAACGGTCCGGGCTGCGGCGCGGCCAGACGCCGCAGTGTTTCCGGCTCTCGGTGATCCGCGAGGCCTACGAGCGGGCCTTCGCCGACCCCGACTTCGACAGGCGGCCGCCCACCGACGACTGCGGCGTGGTGCTGCGCTACCTGCCCGACGTGCCGATCTACATCGTGCCGGGCAGCGAGCACAACATGAAGGTCACCCACCCGGTGGACGTGTTCATCGCCGACAAGCTCTTCCAGCTCGCCGCGGGCACCGCCCCGGAGCACTCCCCCTTCGCCTACCGGGAGGCGATGGAGGGCAGGACGATGGTGGTCTTCGGCGGCAGCTACGGCATCGGCGCCGACGTGGTCGACCTCGCCGGACGCCACGGCGCCGAGGTGTTCTCCTTCTCCCGGTCGCTGAACGGGGTGCGCGTCGAGGACCCCCAGGCGGTCGAGGACGCCCTCGCCCACGCGGCCAAGGAGACCGGCAGGATCGACTACGTGGTCAACACCGCCGGCGTGCTGCACATGGGCAAGCTCGGCGAGGTGGACGACACCACGATCGCCGAGACCGTGGGGGTGAACTACCTCGGTCCCGTCAACATCGCCAGGGCGGCCATCGGCCATCTCCGCGAGACCCGGGGGCACCTGCTGCTCTACACCTCCTCCTCCTACACGCGGGGCCGGGCCGACTACAGCCTCTACTCCTCGACGAAGGCCGCCGTGGTGAACCTGACCCAGGCCCTCGCCGACGAGTGGGCCGAGTACGGCGTGCGGGTCAACTGCGTCAACCCGGAGCGGACCAGCACCCCGATGCGGGTCCGCGCTTTCGGCGAGGAACCGGCACATACCCTGCTCTCACCGCGCGCCGTCGCCCAGACCTCCCTGGACGTGCTCATCTCCCGCCTCACCGGGCACGTGATCGACGTCCGCCTCGACGGAACCTGACACAGCGCGCCTACCAGGGCAAACACCGGCACACGGGTTAGCGTCGGAAGATGACGCGTGACCCTCGTGCCCTGATGGCGTGCGCCGCCCTGGTCGGCTCGTATCCACTGCTCGTCGTCGCCGCCCTGTGGCCCCTGCCGTGGCTGTTCCTGGCGGTCTGCGCGCTGTCGTACGCGGCCGAGATCGCCGCCAGGCGGCGGGCCCGCCGGGTGGTCGACCTGCTCAGCAGGGTGCGCCTGGGCGTCACGTTGCGGTTCATGATGCGCGAGACGGCCGCGATCCTCCTGGTCGCCCGTACGGCGGGCACCGACTCGCCCTGGTTCACGCTCCTGGTCCTGGGGCTGTTCACCCTGCACGGCGTGCGGGCCCTGCAGGCCTGGCTCGCGATCACCTACAGCGGCGTCCTCAACCAGCTCCCGGTGCTGACCCGCAACATCGACGGCGTGCTGCGGCTCCCCCCGCCTCCGTCGGCCGTCCTGGTCGACCACGGGAGCATGCGGATGCTCTACCTGGACATGCTCCCGGTCGGCGGCGCCGCCCTGGGCGCGGTGCTCGGCACCGGCCTCCCGGGGGCGGGCGGGGCCGTGGCCGCACTCGGCCTCGGCGCCGCGGGCGCGATCGGTCTCCTGCCCCACCTGCGCCGGATCCAGCCGCTCAAGAACCGGCGCGGCACGCTGAAGGCGGTCAACAGGCGCCTCGCCAGATACGGGCCGGAGGTGATCCTCTACTTCTCCGGGCCGAACGACTCGGCCTACCAGGTCACCATGTGGCTGCGCCCGCTGGAGCGGATCGACCGGCGGGCGGTGGTGGTCCTGCGGGAGCGGAACATGCTCCGGCTGCTGGGAGAGACCTCGCTGCCGGTGGTCTGCATCCCGTCGGCGGCCGACCTGATGAGCTTCGGGGCGCTCGACTCCGCCCGCGTGTGCCTGTATCCGTCCAACGTCGGCAAGAACATCCACATGCTCCGCATCCGGGGGATGCGCAGCGTCTTCGTCGGCCACGGGGACAGCGACAAGGAGGCGTCGTTCAACCCGTTCACCAAGGTCTACGACGAGGTGTGGGTGGCCGGGCAGGCCGGCCGCGACCGGTATCTCCGCGCGCGGGTGGGCGTGTGCGACGAGGACATCCACGAGGTGGGCCGCCCGCAGCTCACCGGCGTCCGCACCACCGGCCCCGGCCTGCCGTACCGCACCGTGCTCTACGCCCCCACCTGGGAGGGGTGGACCGACGACCTGTTCCACACCTCGATCATCACGATGGGGCCCCCGATCGTCCGCGCCCTGCTCGCCCACTCCCCCGCGCTCCGGGTGATCTACAAGCCGCACCCGCTGACCGGCTACCGCAACCCGGCCGCGCGCCGCGCGCACGAGGAGATCCTCGCGATCCTGGAGGGGGCCGAGCTGTCCCGGTCCATCGCCCGCCATCCCGCCGGCGCGGTCCGCGCCGAGCCGATCAGGCACCAGGCCGTCACCGGCTCCGAACCGCCCCTCTACGACTGCTTCAACCAGGCCGACCTGATGGTCACCGACATCTCCAGCGTGGTGGCGGACTTCATCGCCAGCGGCAAGCCGTACGTGGTGACCAACGTGGCGGGGCTGCCGGAGCGGACCTTCCGCGAGCGGTATCCGAGCACGGAGGCCGGCTACCTGCTCACCCGGGGCCTGGGCGAGCTGCCCGCCGTCCTGGCGGCCCTGGAGCAGGACGGGGAGGACGTCCTGGCGGCCACCAGGCACAAGCTGAAGTCCTACCTGCTCGGCCCCGACCATCCGGACGCCATGACCCGTTTCAACGACGCGGTGAACGCCGCCTACGGCCGCGCCGCACGCGGGGCGGACACGGCCGGGACCGGTGTCGCCGCCGTACACGGGGCGGGCACGGCCGGGACCGATGTCGCCGCCGTACGAGGAGAGGGCTGAGACCGGCGGCGGGCAGGCCCCGGCGCGTCAGCCCCGTGGCCGCTCGGACTTGCTCAGACGCTTCGGGCTCGTCAGGAAGCCCCAGCCCCATGACATGTGCATGGTGACGTAGACCAGCGGCAGCCGGACGAGCGAGGCCGTGGGCAGGCCGCTGCCGGTCACCGCCGAGCCGGCCAGGATCGCCGCCAGGTAGCCGGCGGGGATCAGCAGGCCGGGCCAGAAGAACGGGGAGACGACCAGGCCGGCGAGGATGGCCAGCACGGCCGCCGGGGGCGCCAGGTAGCGCAGGTTGATGGTGCCCTCGTGGGTGCGGGCGACCACCCTGCGCCAGCGGCCGTAGTGGAAGTACTGCTGGGCGAGGGCCTTGACGGTGGGCCTCGGCCGGTAGGAGACGCGCATCCGGGGCTGGAACCAGACCAGGCCGCCCGTCTCGCGGATGCGGTGGTTCATCTCCCAGTCCTGCGCCCGCTGGAAGTGCTCGTCGTAGCCGCCGACCCGCTCCAGCGCCTCGCGGCGGAACACGCCGAGGTAGACCGTGTCGGCCGGGCCCGCGGTGCCGCCGGTGTGGAACCGGGCGCCGCCGACACCGATCTTGGAGGTCATGGCACGGGCCACGGCCTTCTCGAACGGCGTGACGCCCTCGGCGGCCATGACGCCGCCGACGTTGTCGGCGCCGGTCTCCTCAAGCGTCTCCACCGCGACCTGGAGGTAGTCCTCCGGGAGCATGGCGTGGCCGTCCACGCGGGCGATGATCCCGCTGCGGGAGGCGCCGATGGCGGCGTTGAGGGCGTTGGGGGTGCGTCCGGTCGGGTTCGGGACCACGGTCACCCGGGGATCCTCGGCCGCGATCGCGTCCGCGACCTCCTGGGTGCGGTCCTGGGAGGGGCCGATCGCGAGCACGACCTCGATCGGTCCGGCGTATCGCTGCGCGAGGACCTGACGCACCGCCTCCCGCAGATGGCGCTCCTCGTTCAGCACCGGGATGACGATGGAGATGGGGGGCCAGACACGTGTCTCGGGAGACGACGCCGGCGCGGGCGAGTCGGGGAACTGCTTCATGGCGTCGCTCACGCTACTGTACGGACGGGTACCTCATCGACCCAGCCGAGCCTAGGGGGCCACGCATGCGCGACCCGGAAGAGGACGACTCGGGTGTGCAGGTGGGCGGTGACGCCTACGGCACGGTCCGGGTGACCCCGGTGAACCCGAGACGTGACCGCAGGTCCGTCAGGGGCGCCCGGTCCCGGCGGCGCGGCCTGTTCGTCGCCGGCGCGCTCTCGTGCCTGGTCCTGGGGAGCTCCGGAGTGACGTGGGCGCTGACGAACTACGCCGAGAAGAAGATCGAGGCGGTCGACGCCGGCGTGCCCGGCTCGCAGTCCACCGGCGCGATGAACATCCTGGTGGTCGGCGTGGACAGGCGCGACAACCTCTCCCGCCAGCAGCAGAACCGGCTCAAGCTGGGCCGCGAGAGCGGCGAGCGGACCGACACCATGATGGTGATCCACCTTTCCGAGGACCACACCAGGGCCACCGTGGTCAGCCTCCCCCGCGACACCTGGACGACGGTCCCCGGCAAGGGCACACACAAGATCAACGCCGCCTACCAGCTCGGCGGCCCGAAGCTCGCCGTGCGGACGGTGCAGAACGCCACCGGGCTGACCATCCACCACTACGTCGAGGTCAACGTCCTGGGCTTCATCGAGGTGGTCGACGCGCTGGGCGGAGTCTCGGTCTGCACCCCGGTCGCGATCAACGACCCCAAGACCGCGCTCACGCTCCAGCCCGGCACCTACTCCCTCGACGGCGTCAAGGCCCTCGCCTACGCCCGCACCCGCGCCACCGCCCGCTCCGACCTGGACCGCATCGACCGCCAGCAGCAGGTGATCTCCGCCCTGCTGCACCAGGCCCTCAGCGGCGACACGCTCACCAACCCGGTCAGGCTCGCCTCGTTCGTCGACACCGCCCTCGGCACGCTCCGGGTGGACGACGCGCTCCGCAAGGACCTGCTCGGCCTGGCCAACCAGCTCAAGGACGTCTCCACCGACGACGTGGCCTTCGCCACCGTCCCGCTCGCCGACGTCGACTACAAGACGCCGACCAACGAGTCCGCCGTGCTCTGGGACAAGGAGGCGTCCAAGGAGCTGTTCCGTCGGATCGCCGCCGACGAGCCGCTCACCAAGCCCGCCAAGTCCACGGCGACCCCGACCCCGGCGTCGAGCGCGACGCCGTCCCCCTCGGCCACCGCGCTGACCGTGCCGCCCTCGCGGATCTCGGTCAAGGTGCTCAACGGCACCCTGATCACCGGCCTCGGCGCGCGGACCCGCGCGGACCTGCTGAAGGCCGGCTTCCTGGTCCCCGAGATCGCCGGCGACACCCAGAAGAGGGACCACGACAAGACGGTCATCCGGTACGGCAAGGGCCGCGAGGACTCGGCGCGGACCCTGGCCGCCGCTCTGCCCGGCTCGGACACACGCCTGGTGGAGGACCTCGGCGACCGGATCGAAGTGGTCGCCGGCCGGAAGTACCAGGGGACCAAGAAGGTCACCGTCGACGACGCCGTCAAGCCGACCGCGACTCCGGCCCCGGACCGGAGCGCCCTCCCCACGGCCAGGACCGCCACCGAGAACATCTGCAAAAAATGAGCTGAGCGCATAAACGTCCCCCGTCAGGGCAGGTTAGCCCGCACGGAGGTGATGATCGTGATCCCCGCGTTCGATGTTCAGAGATGGAACAACGGTCCCTGCGTGGTAGTACGGGCGGCAGGCGAGCTGGATATGGCGGTCGCCCCGCGGCTCCGCGCGGAAGTCGACCGCGCTCTGGAGACCCCCGGTCACCCGTGCCTGGTGATGGACCTGACCGAGGTGCCGTTCTGCGACTCGGTGGGCCTGGGCATCCTGGTGGGCGCGCTCACCAGGATCAGGGACACCCACGGCCGCCTCATCCTGGTGGTGGGGCCCGGCATGATCACCCACCTGTTGACCATCACCAATCTCAACCGGCACTTCGAGACGTGCGGCAGCCTGCGTGAGGCCCTCGACGCAGCCGCCTGAGGCCTGATCCGGGCGGCCCCTGCGGCCCGCCTGAGGCTTGATCCGGGGGCCCACCTGAGGGCCTGATCCGGGCGGTCCCTGCGGCCTGCCTGAGGCCTGGCTGGGACCCGCCTGCGGCCCGGCCGAGGCCCGTGGATTCCCGCCCCCGCGGCGTCTGATGTCCGTATGCTGAACGCCTGCCCCTGCTGACGCCCGGGAGATCCGGATGGCGCGGGACGGAGCGACTCAGCGGCGCGGCTCGTCACCGGACGCCAGGCGGTTACGGACAAACTGGGAACCTTCTTAACAGATACTTCCAGCCCTACCCGAATATCAGGCGGACGTGTTTCACGATCCGCCACTTTTGCTGCAATGACCTGTTTGCGAAATCCCGAGAGCGCTCGACCGTAGATAGCACAATTCGTCACAGTTGCGAGTTTTAGCCCATATGCGACTGCGGGTCGCCGGTCAGAATACCGTTCCAGTTGATCCGTACTGACCGGTCGGGTAAATGGTATTCACGCAGCTCAGAGCAGGTATGTTGAAGATCGTTCAAATTCGGGTGAAGTTACGTTGGCCAACCCATGATCGTGAGGCTATTGTGACGATTCAAGCTGACCCATCGATCATGAATGAGGTTAATTTCCGCAATGGTCCATCAGGCCGCCGAGCCCTCGGATACCTCTCGCGAAGGCTCGCCCGATCCCCCGCAAAAGCCGGGGCTCCCCGACTCCCAGGAGCCCCCCGACACCCGCTCCAAAGGAATGAAACGCCTGGGGTGCATTGTTTCGATCTTGATGCTCGTGGGCACGCTCTGCACGGCCTTCGCCGGAGGGGTTGACGCCGTCAAAGGGGCTCGCAGCCTCTTCGGGAGGCCCGCACCCGGCTCCGAGGCGTCGGTCACCGAACCGGTGGCGGCCAACGCCACGCCGTGGAACCCCTGCCAGGTGATGCGGGGCAGCGCCCGGCTCCAGGCCGGCAAGTCGCTGGTGGCCGCCGTGCGGCAGCCGTACGACAAGAAGGCGAGATACCACTTCGAGCTGATCGAGGTCGGCGGCGACGGCACCTGGACGGTGGCCCTCCCGCTGGACCCCGGCGACCCGGCGGCGGGCGGCAGGACCTACAAGATCACGTTGCTGGACGCGGACAGCAGGTGGGTCGCGCACGTGATCGACGCTGCCGGCGGTGGGAGCGAGACTTCATGGAAGGCCCGCGCCACACCGCCGCGCAGCTCTTCTCTGATCAGTTTTTCGATTCTGCGTTCCCTCGGCACCGGGAACTGCTGAACCGCATTCATCCCGGGCGGATCTGGTTGGCGCCTCCCGTCCGGGAACCGGATCGCAGCGAGCATAGGCCAATACCCGTCCTGATCATGAGTCATCGACGTAAAGCCTTCGATCCGCAATCACGACGCCGCGCGATCCGCGGCGCTACGTAAACGATGAAGGGCCCAGACTGCACGGGTTTCGGGCCCTTCGCACTGTGATTTCTCCAGCCCCGCCCCCCTCGGGCACGGACGGCCCCACCCGGATGCCCGGAACCCATCGAAAGCGAGCCACCACCTCCATGGAAACGCATGACCGGCGCCGCCGGCTGTCGTTCGCCGGAATCATCGCCGACGAGCCGGACAGCGCCCAACGCTCAGAGGAAATCCTCCTCGACCGGTTCCGGACCAGCTAGTGCTGATCCACGACACCAGCCCCCTGTACGCAGCGATGAACCGTGAAGACCAGGATCACATCCGCTGCCTCAATTACTGGATCCAGCCGATGACCTGATCGATCTTCAGGTCGCGGGTGATGGCGTTGTCGAACTTGGCACCGGTGACGTCGGTCAGACCGTGCGGCTTGGAACCGGTATTGACCAGGCCGAGCTGTCCTCCGCTGAGATCGGTGTCGCGCAGATCAGCATCCCGCAGGTCACATCCGGCCAGATTCATGCCCCTCAGCGATGCGCCCCGCAGATCGGCGCCCCGCAGATCGCACAGTTTGAAGAAGCAGCCATCCAGCGTGGCATGGCGAAGGTCGGCTCCGACGAAGGAGCAACGCACGAAACGCAGTTGCAACGTCCGCAGTGAGGTCAGATCCTGGCCGTCGAATACCTGGCGGCTGACGGTGGCGTAGCGCGGAAGCGAACTGAGCGCCTGCCTCGACGGCGCCTCATGAGTCATGGACGCCATGGTGCCGCCTCGGCCGGCGGTCATGCCTCTTGATTAACCGAGTGCACGGTCCCCGGCATCACCGTTGTCTGCCCGTTGCCATAGTCGATCGGCTTGTTGTCTCTTGCCGGCGAATGGTCTCGGAATTCCAGCCATTCGGATTCGGTCGGCCACGATATTCCTCGCTCGGACGACGGTCTCGACGGTCGGAGACGAACTGCCGGTAGTGGCGGATCCCTCGGCTGGACAGACAGTGACATAGCCCTGTGTCGTGTTTGAGGGATCAAGGTCATTCCGGACAGTCAGCTCATCCGATACCGCGGTAGTGAGCTACACGGGGAAGCCTGCGGACTACTTCCGCGTCGTCGTCGAAATCCCACGCCTCCCCATCGAAGTCGATCTTCACGATGGGAAACTTGCCCCGGACCCCCCGGGCGCGGACGGCGTCCCCCAGGTGCTCCACGTCCAGACCCGTGACCTTCGCGTAGGGCTCGAACGTCACGTAGGCGAGGAGCTCGAACTCCGGATACTCCTCCTCCGTCCATATCCGACCCGATCGGGCGGCGAGCCTCGTACGGCGCAGCTTGAGCGCGTGGAGGACCTGAGGCACTTCGATCACCTCGTCCGGACACTCCGCCACCCGCTCGAACGCCTCGCGCCCCAGCCCCATGAGCCAGTGCACGAAGTATTCGAAGCCGTCGGTCGATCCTCTGCCGAAGACGAACCAGTACGCCGCATACATATCCCAGGTGCAGCCCCGGTTCGCGACGGCGGTCAACCACGTATCGAAGTCGACGATCTCTTCGGCCGAGCGCCGGGAAAGCTCCCCGTCCAGCCAGACCAGGCGCCCGGCCTTGGTACCGGCCTCCCGGCCGGACCGCTCGATCAGTGCCCAGAAGGCATCTGCATCCATGAGACGTGATCGTGGCATTCACCATCATCCGTGTACAGATCACGGCTGTCGCGTGCGTAGCTCACGGATCAGGGACGGGACAGGGTCTCTTCAAAGATCCCTCCGGCACGCGCGAACCCCGGTCCGGGAGCCTCGTCCGGACCGGGTCTCCACTGCTCAGCGCCCTATTTGAGGAGCTGCCGGGCCATCACCATGCGCTGGATCTGGTTGGTGCCCTCGTAGATCTGGGTGATCTTGGCGTCGCGCATCATGCGCTCGACCGGGTAGTCGCTGGTGTAGCCGTACCCGCCGAGGAGCTGGACGGCGTCGGTGGTGATCTCCATGGCCGCGTCGGAGGCGGCGCACTTGGCGGCGCTGGAGAAGAACGTGAGGTCCTTCTGCGGCTCGCCGTGCATGGCCAGCTCCGACTTGGCGGCGGCGGCGTAGGTGAGCTGCCGGGCGGCCTCCAGCTTCATGGCCATGTCGGCGATCATGAACTGCACGCCCTGGAACTCGGCCACGGCCTTGCCGAACTGCTTGCGCTCCTTGACGTAGCCCACCGCGTAGTCGAGGGCGCCCTGGGCGATGCCGAGCGCCTGGGCCGCGATCGTGATCCGGGTGTGGTCCAGGGTGGCCAGGGCGGTCTTGAAGCCGGTGCCCGGCTCGCCGATCATCCGGGAGGCGGGGATGCGCACGTTCTCCAGGATGACCTGGCGGGTCGGGGAGCCCTTGATGCCGAGCTTCCTCTCCTTGGGCCCGAAGCTGACGCCCTCGTCGCCCTTCTCCACGACGAACGCGGAGATGCCCCGGGCGCCGGCGCCCGGCTCGGTCACGGCCATCACCGTGTAGTACTCCGACACGCCGGCGTTGGTGATCCACATCTTGGCGCCGTTGAGCACGTAGTGGTCGCCGTCGGCCACGGCGCGGGTCTTCATCGCCGCGGCGTCGCTGCCCGCCTCGGCCTCGGACAGGGCGTAGGAGAACATCGCCTCACCCCGCGCGACCGGCGCGAGGTAACGCTGCTTGACCTCCTCGGAGGCCGACAGCAGCAGCGGGACGGTGCCCAGCTTGTTGACGGCGGGGATCAGCGAGGACGACGCGCAGGCCCGCGCCACCTCCTCGATGACGATGACGGTCGCGAGGGCGTCGGCCCCCGTCCCGCCGTACTCCTCGGGGACGTGCACGGCGTGCATGTCGGCGGCGACGAGCGCCTTGTAGACGTCCCAGGGGAACTCCCCCGTCTCGTCGGCCTCGGCGGCACGAGGGGCGATCTTCTCGTCGGCAAGAGCGCGGACGGTCTCCCGGAGCATGTCGTGCTCTTCGGGCAGCGCGTAGAGAGGGAAGCTCATGGGCAAATAGTAGGACGTCCAACAAAGTGTGGACCGCTCCACCACATGTGATATGTATCCCTACCTGTTTGTGCAGGTGGCGAGCGCCAGGAGGGATACCGATACTCTGACGGCACATAATCGGGCAGAAGCGAAAGGAACACCAGTGGCCTACCGCCTGACGATGGTGGGAACCGGATACCTGGGTGCGACGACGTCCGCGTGCATGGCGGAGCTGGGCTTCGAAGTCCTCGGTGTCGACGTGGACGCGGAGAAGATCGCCCGGCTGCAGGCCGGGGATCTGCCCATCTACGAACCCGGTCTGCAGGAGATCCTCAGGCGCAACCTCGCCAACGGGCGGCTGCGCTTCACCACCTCCTACGAGGAGGCCGCAGCCTTCGGCGACGTGCACTTCCTGTGTCTGGGCACCCCGCAGAAACCCGGTGAGTACGGAGCCGACGTCTCCTACCTGGACGCCGCGATCGAGTCGCTGGCCCCGCACCTGAAGCGCGAATGCCTGGTCCTGGGCAAGTCGACCGTCCCCGTGGGCACCGCCCAGCGCCTGGCCGACAAGCTGGCCCGGCTGGCCCCCATCGGCTCGGGGGCCGAGCTGGCGTGGAACCCCGAGTTCCTCCGCGAGGGCTTCGCCGTGAAGGACACCCTGTACCCCGACCGGATCGTGCTCGGCGTGGCCTCCGACAAGGCGGAGAAGGTCATGCGCGAGGTGTACGCCTCCATGCTGGAGTTGGGCACCCCGATAGTGATCACCGACTATCCGACCGCCGAACTGGTCAAGGTCGCCGCCAACGCCTTCCTGGCAACCAAGATCTCGTTCATCAACGCGATGGCCGAGGTCTGCGAGGCCGCACACGCCGACGTCAAGCAGCTGTCACTGGCGCTCTCCTTCGACGACCGCATCGGCGGCAAGTTCCTCAACCCCGGCCTGGGCTTCGGCGGCGGCTGCCTGCCCAAGGACATCCGCGCGTTCATGGCCCGAGCCGGGGAGCTGGGCGCCGACCAGGCGCTGACCTTCCTGCGCGAGGTGGACGCGATCAACATGCGCCGCCGGGCCCGCATGGTCGACCTGGCCCGCGAGCTGGCCGGCGGCTCCTTCCGCGGCTGTACGGTCACCGTGCTCGGCGCGGCGTTCAAACCCAACTCCGACGACATCCGCGACTCCCCCGCCCTCGACGTCGCCGTCAAGATCAGCGAGCAGGGCGGCCGGGTCACCGTCTACGACCCCGTCGCCCAGGAGAACGCCCGGCGGGCCCACCCCGAGCTCTCCTACGGCGAATCCGCCCTGGAGGCGGCCCGCGACGCCCACGTGGTGCTGCTGCTGACCGAATGGCAGGAGTTCATCGACCTCGACCCCGAGACGCTCGGCGCCGTCGTGGCCACCCGCAAGATCGTCGACGGCCGCAACGCCCTCGACGCCGAAACCTGGCGCGCCTCCGGCTGGCACTACCGCGCCCTCGGCCGCCCGTAGTGAGCGGCTGAGGTCCCGCGGCTCTCGCCGGCCGTACGGCTGCGCCCGCTTGGCGCCACCCGCCGACCGGGGCGGGCTCCGCGGCGGCCCACTCCTCCAGCGTGAGGAGCGGGCCGCCGCGACGCCTCTCCGGCGAGGGCACCGGACACACCTTCCAGGGTGCGCCCGGACCGGTCGCAGCCCGGTGTCGGAGGCGTGGCCCGTCGCTGTCGCACCGGTGTGCTTCACTGCTGCGATGCGCTCTGATGAGGAAACCCTCTTCTTTCCGTCGGCCGCGGCTTTCGAGGAGTGGCTCGCCGTCCACCACGGTTCCTCGTCCGGAATCTGGCTCAAGCTCGCCAAGAAGGTGGCGGGCGTCGAGTCGCTGGACTACGCCCAGGCGCTCGACGTGGCCCTGTGCTACGGCTGGATCGACGGGCAGAAGAGCACATTCGACGCCGGACACTGGCTGCAGCGGTTCAGTCCCCGCAGGCCGGGGAGCAGGTGGTCGAAGATCAACCGTGACAAGGCCGTCACGCTGATCGAGCGGGGCCGGATGAAGCCTCCGGGCCTGCTGGAGATCGAACGCGCGAAGGGGAACGGCCGCTGGGACGCGGCGTATGACGGGCCGCGGACCGCCACCGTGCCCGAAGACCTGGCGCTCGCCCTGGCGCGGAATCCCGTCGCGGAGGAGTTCTTCGCGACGCTCGACAGCCGCAACCGCTACACGGTCGTCTACCGCGTGCAGGACGCCAAGAAGGCCGAAACCCGGGCGCGCCGTATCGAGCAGTACGTCACGATGCTGGCCGAGCACAGGAAGATCTATCCCTGATCCGCCAGGCGCCGGTCCGGCATGGGCGTCGCTAGCGAGACGACTCCGAGCTCAAGCTGGTCTGGGCGGGCCGGTGGTCATCGCCCGCTCCCACGCTTCCGAGGACGGCCAGTACGGCCACGGTGAGCCCGACGCCGGCGCGTATCGCATTCCTCATGATTCTCAACCTCCGAAACCTTGGAGGTCCCTCCCTTCCCCGAGAGCCGCCGCTTATCCCCGGCACCGTCGGACCGGGGAGCCGGGAGCCGTCGGACAGGGGATTCAGACAGCCCGGGAGCGGTCCTACCGCACGGGGACGCGCAGCGGAGGGTACTGGGCGATCTTGACCTGCGCCGACGAGGCGCCGGCGGGCAGGGCACTCCGGATATCGAGGTCTGAGGCCGCGGGTGGTGAAGGCCCCCGTCATGGACGAGAGCCTTACCACCTACTGATCAGTTGTCGAACTCGCCGAGCTTCACGCCGCCGACGAAGGCGTCCCACTCCGACCGGGTGAAGAACAGCTTCGGGCCTTCGGGGTTCTTGGAGTCGCGCAGCACGTACAGGGAGCCGAGGCCCGCCTTGTGGCCGACACCGGGGGCGTCCACCACGGCCACCTCGACGCAATTGCCGCCGTTGTCACCGCTGAGCGATGCCTGGCGCCAGACGGCCGTGCTCAGATCTGCTTCCATGTCGTCTCACCTTCGTCATGAGGTCGATGCTCGCCCTCGGGGGCAGGGCCTCCGTACGGAGCTCTTCGAAACGGGTGCAGATCTCCGCCACGTCGCGGGGATGGTCGATGACGTGCCCTTCGGCGGCGCAGTCCACATAGACAGTATCCGCCGCACCCTCGGCGCTCGCCATCGCGAACGCCCCGCTCAGCCCGGCCGTGACAGTGACATCGTCGTGTCAGCGGCCGCGTCAGGACGGCAACGGCCCGGTATCAGAGCGGTCGGCGATGGTAGGTGCCATGAGCGGTTCAGCATCGCGGCCTCGGGGCTGCGAACTGGGCCACACCGAGCTCACCCCCGACCCTCGTGCGTCGCTCATGCAAGCCCATGAGCGCCACGCCGGGACGGGTCTCGCAAGACCGAACACTGTAGGCAAGGAGATTCATGATGGAAACCGGCGACAGCGGCTTCTCCGCAACGGGGCTGCGCAGACTGCGTGACGTGCTGGCACGACATGTCGATTCCGGGAAGATCCCCGGGCTCGTCGCCCTTGTCGGCCGGGGCGGCCAGACGCATGTCGAAGCGATCGGGACGATGCGTCATGACGGTGGCGCGCCGATGCGCCGGGACACGATCTTCCGGATGGCCTCGACGTCCAAGCCGGTCGCGATGGCGGCGGCGATGGTCCTGCTGGATGAGTGCCGGCTGCGGCTGGACGATGTGGTTGATCGGTGGCTGCCGGAGCTGGCCGACCGGCGGGTGCTGACACGGATCGACGGCCCGCTGGACGACACCGTGCCTGCGCGGCGGCCGATCACCGTACGGGACCTGCTGACCTCCACGTTCGGGCTCGGCATGGACATGACGGCGCTGGGCACGTCGATCATGGGCGCGATCTTCGAGCAGGGGCTCACGCCCGATCTGCCGGAGCCGATGCCCGAGCCGGACGAGTGGATGCGCCGCCTGGGCACGCTTCCGCTGATGTACCAGCCCGGAGAGCGCTGGCAGTACCAGATCAGCCACGATGTCCTCAGCGTGCTGGTGGCCAGGGTCACGGGCCAGTCGTTCGAGACGTTCCTGCGCGAACGCATCTTCGATCCGCTGGGCATGACCGACACCGGTTTCCACGTGCCCGCCGACAAGATCGACCGGCTGCCGGCCCTCTACGCCCCCGACCCGCAGAGCGGAGAGTTCATCGTGTGGGACGAGGCCGAAGGGGGACGGTGGAGCCGGCCTCCGGCATTCCAGGGCGGCGGCGGCGGGCTGGTCTCCACCGTCGACGACTACCACGCCTACTTCCGGATGCTGCTCAATGGCGGCATGCACGGCAGCGAGCGGATCCTGTCGCGGCCCGCCGTCGAGCTGATGACCACCAACCGCCTCACGGCCGAGCAGACAGCCGCCCGAACTGCCCTGGCCACCAACAACGTCCATCTGTCGTTCGGCCAGGGCCAGCACGGCGGCTGGGGCTTCGGGATGGCGGTGCGCACCTACCGCGGCGACTACGCCCCCGTCGGCCAGTTCGGCTGGGACGGCGGAAGCGGCACCACGACCTACGCCGACCCGCACAACCAGCTCACCGGAATCCTGCTCACCCAGGTCGGGATGTCCGTCCCGGATCCGGCGCGGCTGATCCACGACTTCTGGACCACGCTCTACCAGGCGATCGACGACTGACACCGGACTCACGTCCCGGTACGCCCGCTGGAATCCACGGCGCCCAACGGTCAGCCCCTGGCGGGGAGAACCGGCGACGTTTTCGCGCGGGGCCGAGCTTGGCCCTGTCTGCCTGGGCCGGGCCGCCCGAGGGTGAGATCCCCTCGAACGGCCCCGGCCTGAGCGATCGAGATACCCCGGGCACCACCAGGACCGCATTCCACCATCCGTCCGTTCATTGAATTCCGTAACAGATCTGAGGGAGCACACCACCATGTCCATCACCCTTTCCGACCAGGACAAGCTCACCCTGCGGACCGCCGCGTGGGGCGCCGTCTCGCTGATGTCCGCCGCCGGCGTCGCCGACTCGGCCCACAAGGTCGCCACCCACGGCTCCATCGCCCTGACCTCCGCGACCGGCCTGGTCGGGCACGTGCTCACCAAGGCGCCCAAGGGCGTGAAGTGGGGCAAGTCCACAGCCGACCTGGCCGACCAGGTGCTGCCGGCCCTGACGGCGGCCATGACCCTGCTCAAGAAGCAGGCTCCGGCCGAGGCCGACAACTTCCGCAGCACCGTCGTCGTCGCCATCGAAGCAGCCGCCCGGACCCACCAGGGCGAGCCCAGCCCCACCCTGGCCGAGATGATCCGCAAGATCACCGAAGCCCTCGACGCCGCTTGAGGGCATGCCGGCCCGCGCGGCGACAGCTGGTCACCGGGGTCCTGTCCGGAAGCCGTGACTCACGACGAACCTGGTGGCAGGGGAGAGACGGTGTCATGGAGGGCCCGTACGGCGCTGCGGACCGCGGGTATGTGATCCGCCTCGCGATGATGGATCAGGTGCACGGTCCGGGGACGAAGCTTCGCGGCCACGCGAACGGTGACGCCGGGATTCCGGAAGGCGTCGAGGGCGAGCTGCGGGAGCAGCCCGATCCCCAGGCCGCGGGCGATCAGTGCCTGGGTGACCACGTAGTCGTCGGTGCTGTGGCGGATGTCCGGGACGAAGCCCGCGTCCTGGCAGGTCTGGAGCAGGTTCGCGGTGCACCGTTCACACCCCCCGATCCACCTCTCCTCCGACAGCAGCCGCAGGTTCACCGGCTGGTCGGGCGGTGCGGCGTGCGCGTGGGGGTGGGAGCGCGGCAGAACCAGCCGGACCGGATCCTCCCCCAGCACGACCCGCACCAGCCCGGGGTGGTCGGCCGGGTGTTCTCCCGCGTGGGTGAACGTCAGGGCCAGATCCACCTCACCGGTGGCGAGGAGGTCCAGCGCTTCGGGGGGCTCCGCCTCGCGGAGCCGTACGTCCATGCCGGGATGGCGCTGGGCCAGCAGGCTCATGGCGGCGGGAACGAGCGCGGCGCTGGCCGAGGGGAACGCGGCCAGCCGGACGGTGCCCTCCCGCAGCTGGGCCAGCGCGTCGAGGTCGTCATCGGCGGCATGCAGCCGTGTGGCGATGGCGTCGGCGTGGCGTAGCAGGACCGTGCCCGCTTCGGTGAGCTGGATCCCGCGCGGGCGGCGCAGCACGAGCGCCATCCCGACCTGGCGCTCCAGATGGCGTAGATGCTGGCTGACCGCCGGCTGCGTCCACCCGAGAGAGCGGGCCGCCCCCGCGATCGAACCGGAATGTGCGATCTGCCGGAAGATGAGCAGGCGGTGGGCATCCATGCCATAAGTATTGCTTGGGGGTTATCCAAGAAACACAGGCCTACCTATGAGCTTCACCCATGGGCCACCATGAGACCATGACACGGACCATTGGCCTGATCGGCGGCATGAGCTGGGAATCCTCCGCCGAGTATTACCGGTTGCTCAACGAGGAGACCCGCAGGCGGCTGGGCGGCCATCACTGCGCCCGGAGCCTCCTGCTGACCCTGGACTTCGCAGAGATCGAGGCCATGCAGCGCGCGGGAGACTGGGAGGCCGCCGGGCGGCGGCTCGCCCAGGCGGCCAAGACCCTTGAGCAGGCCGGGGCGGAGATGGTCCTGCTGTGCACCAACACCATGCACCGGGTCGCCGAGGTCGTTGAGGCGGCGATCGGTGTTCCCTTCGTCCACATCGTCGACGCGACGGCGGAACGGATCACCCGCGCCGGCCTCACGACCGTAGGGCTGCTGGGCACCCGCTTCACCATGGAAATGGACTTCTACCGATCCCGGATGCTCAGGCACGGGCTGGAGATCCTGGTGCCCGACGAGCCCGGCCGCACGCTCGTGCACGACGTCATCTACCGGGAACTCACCCAGGGCCGCGTCGAGGACTCCTCCCGTGAGGCCTACCGGCGGATCATCACCGATCTGGCCGAGCGCGGCGCCCAGGGGGTCATCCTGGGCTGTACCGAGATCACCCTTCTCATCGGCCCCCAGGACAGCGCCATTCCCGTGTTCGACTCCACCCGCATCCACGTCGAACACGCCGTCGACCTGGCGTCGCGGTGAACGGCGCGGCCTGCGCCGGGCCAAGGAAAAGGCGGAGGAGGGCATCACGTGGATTCCGGACGGCCTTCGGCCGATGAGGTGTACGAGCACTACCGGCGGCTTATCGGTGAGCCCGAGTTGAATGTGGCGTTGAGCTGGACCGTCATGCTTCCCGCCGACGGCGCGGACCCGCTCACCCTGCGGGAGGTGAGCACACGGCTGAGTGGAGGAACCAGCTACGAGCTTCACCGGACGGCCCGTCCCCATATCGTCAACCTTCCCCTCCCTCTTCCCGGCCCGTGCGCGGTCGTGGACCGGATCGGCACGGCAACCGTCGTGTACGGGATCGGTGAGCTGTCCCTTCCCGGCGTGCTCCGGCGGATGAGCTCGAACGCCCGCGTCTACAACGCCTGGTGGAACGTCAACTCCGTGAACTACCTCTCCCTCGCCATCGACGGCGAGGTCCTCCTGAAGATCGACGGGCTGTTCCCGGGACGCGCTGAGGACCACCCCAACCTGACGCAGTGGCCCGAGCTGGCGGCGTTGGGGGACTTCTTCGTCGACGTCGTGGATGAGGAGTGCCTCGGGAGAGATGACGGCTGGAACTGGCAGGCGGGCTTCCTGACGGCCGTCGAGCTGGCCACAGGCGTGCGGCTCGACCGGAGGTGGCTCGATGGAGAACATCCTTACCTGACGTTCTCGGGTCCCATCCCGGCCTAACCGCTCCTGAAACGATCGATTTCGAACAAGATCACAATGGGACGGCCGAGGGTCCGGGCAGCGCAGGCGTCGGCAATGACCTGGTCGCCGACATGAATCCGCTGGTCAAGCCCAAGGTTCGAGGTGCGGGGGTGTACCTGGATCCACCCCTGCCCGGTTGACAGGTGCAGTGATCGGGATCTGATCAGGCGGAATCCTCGATGACATGTTGAAGACAGAAACGGAAAAGCCCTTCGACGTCCTGGCGCCTGCGGGGGTGTTCGTCGCCGTCGCCCTTGTGGCCTCCGGCGTGTTGGGCGCGGCACAGGCCGTCACGCCGATCCCTGGCGAGGTCATCCAGCTGACCCAGTTCGGGCCGGCCCTGGCGGTGGGGGCGGTCGCCCTGTGGTGGCCGAGGCTCGCCCGGTCGGCCCTCGCCGGTGCCGGGGGCCGGGCCGGGACGTTGGACGGTTACGGGTTGCTGCTGCTCGCCACGGCTCCGCTGATCGTCGCGCTCTGCGCCGGCGGCTACGGCCTGCTCACCGGCGATGCCCGGTTCACTGGGCCGGAGACGCTGCGCAGTCCGTTCGCGCTGATCGTGGCCGCGCAGCTGATCGGCGCGTGCGCCGAGGAGATCGGCTGGCGCTGCCTGCTGCAGCCGCTGCTGCGCCGCCGGTTCGGCCCGCTGACGGTGCCGATCGTGGTGGGACTGCTGTGGGGGCTGTGGCACGTGCCGGTGTTCGGTCGGCCGCCCGCATACGCGGCCGCGTTCCTGGTGGCGACGGTGTCGATATCGGTCGTGATGGGCCTGGCGCTGGAGCGGGTGCGCAGCCACCGGCTGCTGCTGACCGGCGGCTTCCATGCGCTGATCAACCTCGGCCTGTTGCTGTTCATGGACGAGGAGAGCGGGGCGGTCGCGCCGATGGCGCTGTTCGGCGCGTCGTGCCTGCTGGCGGCGCTGCTGTGGGCGTGGAAGGCACCGGTTAGAATCCACCTCCGATGAGATTGAAGAGGGCGCTGGTGGCCGTGGGGCGCTGCCAGCTGGCGGGGCTGCTCGCGGTGGCGGTGTCCGCGGTCGGCTCGCTCGTCGTCCTGGCTCTCCTGCTCCTGCCGATCGGTGCCGGTCTACGGCTGCTCGTGCCCGCCGCGACGGCGCTGCGGGCGCTGTCGGACCGCTCGCGCGCCCGCGCCGCCCGATGGACGGGGACGCGGATCAGCCCCCCTGAGCCGCTCGGCGCCGAATCCTCCGGGAGCAGGAGCAAAAGAGCGGGTGGGATTCTCGCCGACGAAGGGTTCTGGCGGGATCTGGTCTGGGCCTGGCTGGAGCCGTGGGCCGGGGGGTTCCTCGTCGCGGTTCCGCTCATGCTCCTCTGGTACGGCGCGTTCGGCACACTGGTGCAACCCTTCGTCTGGCGGCACCTCGGCCCCGGCAACTGGTACGCGTTCGTCCCGGTGTCCAGCACGCCGACCATGCTGGCGGCCCTCGCGCTGGGTGTGGGCTTCATGGTCGCCGGGGTCTCGATGGCCCCGGGGATCCTGCGCTTGCACGGCCGCTGGACCCGGCTGCTACTGTCGGCGCCGCGCCGTACGGAGCTCACCCGGCGGATCACCCAGCTGACCGACACCCGGGCGCGGGTGCTCGACGTGCAGGCGGCCGAACTGAGGCGCATCGAACGTGATCTGCACGACGGCGCCCAGGCCCGGCTCGTCGCTCTCGGCATGACCCTGGACAGCGCCACCCGGCTCCTGGACAGCGACCCGGCGGCCGCCCGCGGGCTGCTGCTGGAGGTGGGGGAGGCCTCGGCGCGGGCGCTGGAGGACCTGCGCAACCTGGTGCACGGCATCCATCCGCCGGTCCTCGCCGACCGGGGTCTCGGCGACGCCGTCAGGTCGCTGGCGCTCGACAGCTTCCTCGACGTCCACGTCGATGTACGGCTGGCCGGCCGCCTGCCCGCACCGGTCGAGTCGGCCGCCTACTTCGTGGTCGGTGAGACCCTCGCCAACGCCGCCAAGCACGCCGGCGCGCGAGAGGTGGGCATCGTTCTCGACCATGACGGACTGCGGCTGCGCGTCAGCGTCACCGACGACGGCCGCGGCGGCGCCGACCCCGCGAAGGGGAGCGGGCTGCGCGGACTGCAGCGCCGGCTGGAGTCCTTCGACGGCGTTCTCACCCTGGACAGCCCGCCCGGCGGGCCGACCACTGCGACCATGGAGATTCCGTGCGTGTTGTCCTCGCCGAAGACCTCTTCCTGCTGAGGGACGGGCTGACCAGGACCCTGCGCGAACACGGCTGCGAGGTGGTGGCGTCGGTCGACAACGGCCCGTCCCTGCTGCGCGCGCTGCTGGAGGACAAGCCGGACGTCGCAGTGGTCGACATCCGGCTGCCGCCCACCTTCACCGACGAGGGCCTGCAGGCCGCACTCGAGGCCCGCCGCCGGCGTCCTGGACTGCCCATCCTGGTGCTCTCCCAGTACGTCGACCAGCTGTATGCCAACGAGCTGCTGGCAGGCGGTGACGGCGCCGTCGGTTACCTGCTGAAGGACCGGGTCACCAACACCGAGCAGTTCATCGACGCGGTACGCCGGGTCGCGGCGGGCGGCACGGTGATGGACCCGCAGGTCATCACCAAACTGCTGTCCCGCAGCCGGGCACGCGGCATGATCGACAGTTTGACTCCGCGTGAGCTCGACGTGCTCGAGATGATGGCCGAGGGCAGGTCCAACGTCGCCATCGCCGCGGCCCTGCACTTCAGCGAGAGCGCGGTCGCCAAACACACCGCGAGCATCTTCGGCAAGCTGCAGATCGCCCCTTCGACGGACGACAACCGCCGCGTCCTGGCCGTCCTGGCCTACCTCAAACGCTGATGATGTCGTACCCGCCTGCGGGCAGCACGGCGCTTACGGTGATGCCGCCGCCGGGCACCGCGTTCCTCGGCCCCGGAGACCTCGCCGACAGGAGGGATGCCTGTTCCCTCGTGAGAGGGATGGCAGAGATCGCTCCCGTCGGCGATTACATCCGGCGGGTGAAAATCCAGGATTAAGGGCGTAAGCACCCCCTGCCAAGGAGCCCCGGATGAACCCGCGCATCGCCTTCATTGCCGCCCCGCTGCTCACCCTCGCCTACGGCGTGATCCGGATTCTCGACGGGCTCGACGGCAGTCGTGGCCCCGGTCTCGCCTGGACCACCGGCCATCTGGCCTTCATCGCGGCGATGGGGCTGTTCGTGTACATCTTCTGGCAGATGCGCCGGATGGCAGGAGGCAACGCCCTGTCCACTGTGATCGCAGTGATCGCCACCGCCGGCGCCCTCGCTCTGACCACGCAGTTCATCATCGACGTCGTGGCTGGACTGCTGTCCGTCGACAACCTGAGCATGAGCCTTCTCACCCGTGAGATCCGCGACGCCCCGGGGGTCACCCTCGCGGCCTACGACATCGGCCCGTACCTCTTCTACGCCGGCCAGTTCGCTCTCGTCGTCCAGCTCGCCGTCATGCGCCGGATCAAGGTGTGGACGCCCTTCCTGGTCCTGTGCGACCTCATCATGCCGAACATCGACAAGGACCTCATCCCGCTCGGCGCCATCCTCATGCTCGTCTCCTTCGCCTCCATCTCCCACCGACCCACCTCGACCGCCTCCCGTCCGGTTCTCTCGGCCACCGAGCCCATCCCGACCCTGGTATGAGGAAGCGCACTGACCGGCAGGCCACCTGGCCTGCCGGTTTCGCGGCTGCTACGCCACGTGGATTCGCGTCAGTGGAGGCCGCGGCGCGCAGCCGGGCCAGCGCCAGCGCCGATTCTCCAGCACTTCGCACAGAAGCGTCGGGGACCGTCTCCTTCTTCGTGCCGGTCCCCAACGCCTCGGCCAGCAGGTCGTCATCCAGGTCGATCATCGTCCGGCTCATCGGGCGCCTCCACCGCCCGGCGGGTCCGGGAGGTCCCGCCGTCCGGAGGCGTACGGCTCAGCCGCCGAGCTGAGCGGCCTCGGCGCGGAGCTTGGCGCCCTTGGCGTGGGCCTGCTCCTTGAGGGACGCCTGGAACTCCACCATCCGGGCCCGCAGGTCCTCGTCGGCGGCGGCGAGGATGCGCACGGCCAGCAGGCCCGCGTTGCGGGCGCCGCCGACGGCGACGGTCGCGACCGGGACCCCGGCGGGCATCTGGACGATCGAGAGCAGGGAGTCCATGCCGTCGAGATACTTCAGCGGGACCGGGACGCCGATCACCGGCAGGGGGGTCACCGAGGCGAGCATGCCGGGCAGGTGGGCGGCTCCCCCGGCCCCCGCGATGATCACCTTGAGGCCCCGTCCGGCCGCCTGCGCGCCGTAGGCGATCATCTCCTCGGGCATGCGGTGCGCCGAGACCACGTCCGCCTCGAACGCGACGCCGAACTCGGCCAGCGCCTCGGCGGCGAGTCTCATCACCGGCCAGTCGGAGTCGCTGCCCATGACGATGCCGACGGTGGTCATGCGTTCTCCTCGTATCGCGGCCCGTGGACCGTGTTCGCAGTGCTGCCGTGCCCGCCGGTCGGGCGGCTCATGTGTAGACGCCCTCGGTGAGGTAGACGGCGGCGTGCCGGGCACGGGCCCGGACCTCGTCCAGGTCGGTGCCGAGGGCGGTGACGTGGCCGATCTTGCGGCCGGGCCGTACTTCCTTGCCGTAGAAGTGGACCTTGATCCCCGGGTCGTGCGCCATCACGTGCTCGTAGCGGGAGAAGACGTCGGGGTCGTCGCCGCCCAGGAGGTTGGCCATCACCACGACCGGAGCGGTCAGCGAGGGCGAGCCGAGCGGGAGGTCGAGCACGGCGCGCAGGTGCTGCTCGAACTGGGAGGTGCGTGCGCCGTCGATGGTCCAGTGTCCGCTGTTGTGCGGGCGCATGGCCAGCTCGTTCACCACCAGCCCGGAGGCGGTGGCGAACATCTCCACCGCCAGCAGCCCGCTCACCCCCAGCTCGTGGGCGATCGTCAGGGCGATCCGCTGGGCCGCCGCGGCCTGCTCGGGGTCGAGCCCCGGGGCGGGGGCGATCACCTCGACGCAGATGCCGTCGCGCTGGACGGTCTCCACGACCGGGTAGCTGACGCCCTGCCCGTGCGGCGAGCGGGCGACCAGGACGGCCAGCTCGCGCTCGAAGGGCACGAACGCCTCGGCCATCAGCGGCACCCCGCTCGCTAGGACCTCCGCCGCGTCCTCGGCGGATCGGCAGATCCAGACGCCGCGCCCGTCGTAGCCGCCGCGCACCGCCTTGAGCACGACCGGCCAGCCGTTCTCCGCCGCGAACTCCTCGACGTCGGCGGCCGTGGCGATCCGCCGCCAGGGCGGGCACGGGACGCCGATCGCGGTCAGCCGCTCGCGCATCACGGCCTTGTCCTGGGCGTGCACGAGGGCGTCGGCACCGGGGTGCACGGCGGAGCCGTCCCCGGCCAGCGCGCGGATGTGCTCGGTGGGCACGTGCTCGTGGTCGAAGGTGAGCGCGTCGCACCCCTTGGCGAAGTCACGCAGGTCCGCCAGGTTGCGGTAGTCGCCCAGGTGGACGTCGACGATCACCCGGGCGGCGCTCTCGTCCGGCGCGTTGGCCAGCACCCGCAACTCCACGCCGAGGGCGATGGCCGCCTGCTGGATCATCCGGGCCAGCTGGCCCGCTCCGATCACGCCGACGACGGGTCCGATGGGACTTGCCAAAGAAGGGCTGCTCACGGCGGTCGAGTTTACCGGGCCCCGGCCTGTGGGAGGTCAGCCGGTGGTGAGGGCGGCCAGGGAGCGGCGCGCGGCGACCGTGGAGACCTTGGCGCCGCCGGTCACCTCGGTGACGACGAGCACGATCTCGGTGCCGGTCAGCCTGGCGGCCCGGCCCTTCCCGGTGAACCCGCGCAGCTCGTCCCTGCCGTAGATCGGGTGGCTCAGCGAGGAGCGGCCCGGCCCGGCCCTCTGCCGGTGTTCGATCTCCAGGGCATGGATGACCAGCGCGCCCCCGCCGGGCAGCGGCAGCGCCCGCTGCGGTCCGACGAGCAGCCGGACGTCGGAGGTGAGGCGGTCGGGCCGCACCTTCCGGGGCCGCCGGACCAGCTCGTCGAACAGCTCCCTGGCGGCGTCCCCCTTGGGGAAGGTCACCCCGCTCACCCCGGCGGGGTCGGTCAGGTAGGTCAGGTAGCGCTGCGGGGCCAGGCGCGCCCCCACCCCGGCGCCGGGGTCCTCGGCGGGCACCGCGCCTCCCGCCGGCTCGCGCGGCTCGCCCTTGACCGGGACGGGTCCGGCGGCGAGCCTCCAGCCGTCGCCCTCGTGGACGAACAGGAAGTAGGCCGGGCGGGGTCTGCGGGCCAGGGCGACGAACCAGCGGTCCGCGCCGGCCGTGGCCGGCAGGAAGAACTCCGCGTCGGAGTATCCCTTCCGGGCGGGGGCTGGGCGGCCGTTCCGGGTTGCCTCGCAGGCACGGCCGCCCAGCGTATTCTCCGCCCAGGTGGTGAGCTTCCCGACGGTCCGGCAGTCCCGCTTCCGCCAGGCGTCGTCGAGCCGGTCCAGCAGCGTGAACGCCTGGGCCGCCTCGGCGGGCTCGACCGCGCGGACGGACGTCCTCGGCGGGGACACGGGCTCACGGGGTATGTCCTGCCCGGCGGCCCGCGCGCCGCAGCCGGCCGTCACGGACAGGCCGAGGAGCAGGGCGAGGAGTCGGCGGGGCAAGGAGTGGTCCCGTGGTCGTGGCCGTCGCGTGCGGCGATCCGTCTGACCGATCGCAGGGGACGGACTCCCCCGAAGCCTCCCTGCGATCTACCGGATCAGGGTAACGTCAGATACCCGGATTTATCCGGCAAGGCGTGACATTTGTTGAAATATTCTTAGTTGACTGGTATGCACAACACCTGGTCAACCGGCAGGCGGGTCCCGGGCGTCCCCGGTAGCCTGGCAGAAGAATGTCCGAGGTCCTCCCGAGTGGCGGATCCCAGCCAACTTGGAAAGGACCGTGCAGGAGACGTGCAGTTTCTGCGAGGTGCCTACGAGCGGCTCTCCGGTCTGATCCGCGAGCTGGCGAAGTTCGGGACCATCGGGGCGATCGCCTTCGTCATCGACATCGGCGGCTTCAACCTCCTGCAGTACGGCCTGCACTGGGGCACCCTGACCTCCAAGGTCATCGCCACCGTGGTCGCGACCACCTTCGCCTACTTCGGCAACCGCTTCTGGACCTACCGGCACCGGGAGCAGAGCGGGCTCGCACGGGAGTATTTCCTGTTCTTCCTGCTCAACGGGGTCGCCCTGCTGATCGGGCTGCTCTGCATCGGCTTCACCCGCTACACCCTGGAGCTGACCGACCCGCTGAGCATCAACGTGGCCAACCTGATCGGCATCGGCCTGGGCACGCTGTTCCGCTTCTGGTCCTACAAGAAGTGGGTCTTCCTGGCCGCCACCGAAGAGGTGCCGAAGGAGCTTCCCGACGAGGTCACGCGGGCCCGCTGACCACCCGGTCGACCATACCGGCCGGCCACCCGCCCCCACTACACCCTGGAGCTGACCGACCCGCTGAGCATCAACGTGGCCAACCTGATCGGCATCGGCCTGGGCACGCTGTTCCGCTTCTGGTCCTACAAGAAGTGGGTCTTCCTGGCCGCCACCGAAGAGGTGCCGAAGGAGCTTCCCGACGAGGTCACGCGGGCCCGCTGACCACCCGGTCGACCATACCGGCCGGCCACCCGCCCCCAC
>NZ_NGFP01000091.1 GCF_002149035.1 Streptosporangium minutum | reverse complement strand
GCCCAGCCGGGCGCTTCCCACCCGGCCGGACCGGACCCCTCCCACCCGCAGGGGGAGGACCGCTACCGCGGCCCGGCCTGAGTGGGAGGACCGCTACCGCGGCCCGGCCTGATAGCGCACAATCCTGGTATGCGGCGGTTGCACCGGGTACGGCGGACGCTCAACTACGTGAACCTGTCCACCCCGCTGGGGCTACTGGTGGCGCGCCTCGGCGGGGCCCGGACGGCGGCGGGGCCCGGCGGGCTGATCCTCGCCCACGGCTACCGCATCCCCTTCCCGGTCGCAGGCGCGTTCACCGTCGGCAACGTGGTGCTGACCCGGCACGAGGAGGGTTACCTGGCCGGTGACCTGCTCAGGCATGAGGACCGGCACGCCTCCCAGTACATGGCCTGCGTCGGCCTGCCGATGCTCCCGCTGTACGTCGTGGCGGTGGTCGTCTCCGTCCTGATCTGCGGGCACCAGGCCTCGTGGAATGTCTTCGAGCGACTGGCGAACCTGGAAGACGGGAACTATCCCCGTAAAACGCCCTGGTGGATCCGTACAAAAAATCATGAGAGGGGTGATTTCCCGCAATAGGTTCATGGGGGCGAATACCTGTTAAAGGGGGAGTCCATGTCGCAGACGATCCAGCCGGAGACATCGCCGCGCGTGCCCGAGCGGTCGTGGCCGCGGAGTTTCAGGGATCGGCTGACCTCTCCGCTCCCCGCGTTCCGGGAACTGCTGGCCGTGGCCTGGCACGGCGGGTTCCGGCCCGACATCGGGGACGCCGACCGGATCCCGGTCCACCGCGACGGGCTGCCCCGGGCGAGCGGGACCGAGACGATCGTCACCTGGGTGGGTCATGCGACCTACGTCCTGCAGATCGGCGGTCTGACGATCCTCACCGACCCGGTCTGGGCGAGAAAGATCCCCGGGGTCCGGCAGCGGCTCACCCCGCCGGGCGTCGCGTGGACGGACCTGCCCCGGGTGGACGCCGTGGTGATCAGTCACAACCACTACGACCACCTGGACGCGCCGACGATGAACCGGCTGCCCAGGACGACCCCCATCCTCGTCCCGGCCAGGCTGAAGCCCTGGTTCACCCGGCGGCGGTTCCGCGACGTCACCGAACTCGACTGGTGGGAGAGCGCCCGGATCGGAGAGGTCGGGTTCGACTTCGTGCCCGCCCACCACTGGAGCCGCCGCTCGGTCTGGGACACCTGCAGGACCCTGTGGGGCGGCTGGGTCATCAGGTACGCCGGGCGGGCGGTCTACTTCGCGGGGGACAGCGCCTACGGCGAGCGTTTCGCCCAGATCGGGGCACGTTACCCGGACGGCATCGACCTGGCGCTGATGCCGGTGGGGGCGTTCGAGCCCCGCTGGTTCATGAAGGCCTCGCACGTCGATCCGGCGGAGGCCGTACGGGCGTGTGAGGAGGTCGGGGCGCGGCGGATGGCGACCATGCACTGGGGCACGTTCGTGCTGTCGGGCGAGCGGCTGCTCGCGCCGGTGGAACAGGCCCGCGCGGCCTGGGCGGAAGCCGGCCGGGACCGCGCGGACCTGTGGGACCTCGCCGTCGGCGAGTCCCGCACACTCAAGGCCTGAGGACCAGGGTGTTCCTGGCGGCCTTCTTGATCGACTCCTCCCGGGCGAGCATGGGGGTGGTCCTCCCATCCGCCCAGAGCGGGGCCTGGTCCCAGTAGTTGTCGTGGAAGGCGTGGCCCGACGCGCCGGTCAGGTTGATCCACTGGGACCTGTCCAGGTCCGCCAGGTCGACCACCATCCGCATGGACGGCAGCCAGCCCACGGCGTAGCCCTCCTGGACGTCCCAGCCCGCGGCGTTGACCGCGTCGTCGTTGCCGCTCACCGGGAACGGGCCCCGGTTGAACAGCCACTCGACCGGGCCGATCCCGGAGGTGCCGAAGGTCTGGTTGGTGAGCGTCAGCGAGTGCAGGTCGCCCCAGCGCCAGGCCTTGACGTCCGGGCCGAGGCGGGCGTTCAGCTCGTCGTAGGCCAGGGCCATGGCCCGCCGCAGCATGTCGTCGCGGGTCTCCGTCCCCGAGGTCCGCGCGTCGTCCCAGAACGGGTCGCCGGGGTTGTCGAGCATGACGCGGACCACCTCGAACCAGCGGTCGCCGCCGGTCGGCCAGGCGCTCTCCGGCAGGTCGTCGTTGAAGGTCTCGATGAGCAGGTGCCGCCAGACGGCGTTGAAGTACATCGCCGGGCTCGACCCCGCGCCCTGGGAGTAGTCCCAGGTGCGCAGCAGCTCACGGGCGTCTCCGGAGGACCCGGCGACCTTGAGGGCCATCAGCTTGGGCACCAGAAACTGGGCGAAGCCGTTGTGGGTGTCCTGCTGCACCTCGCCCATCGTCTCCGCGTCGACCTTGCCCTTCTTCAGCTCGGTCTGGAGGCGGTCCAGGATGCGCTGGGAGCGGTAGCCGTACGCCCAGTCCTTGGTGAGCATGTGCGGGTAGCGCTCGGGGTCGATGGCCGCGTTGTTGGCGGTCACGATGTAGCCCTCGGGCGGGTTGTAGACGCTGGGCAGCTCGTTGAAGGGGATGGTCGACTGCCAGGAGTACTCGCCGGTCCAGCCCGGCACCGGCCAGGTGCCGTCGCCCCGGGTCCGCACCGGGATCCGGCCAGGCGCCTGGTAGCCGATGTTGCCCTTGGTGTCGGCGTAGACCAGGTTCTGCGCGGGCACGTCGAACCTGCTCGCCGCCGCCCGGAACTCCTGCCAGTCCTGCGCGGCGTCGAGGGCGAAGATCGCGTCGGCGCTCCTGCCGGGCTCCAGCGCCGTCCACTTCAGCGCGACCGCGTCGGCCTTCTCCTGGAAGGCCGTCGCCGCGCCGGGCAGGGTGTCCTTCACGTTCTCCATGACGTCGGAGAGGATCGGGCCGTGCATGGTCTCCCGGACCGTGAGCCGGACCGGGTCGCCTCCCGCGACCTTGATCGTCTCGGTCCTGGTGGTGAGCGGCTTCCAGTCGCCCATGAACAGGTAGGAGTCGTCCTTCACCCGCTCCAGATACAGGTCGGCGACGTCCGGGCCGAGGTTGGTGAAGCCCCAGGCGATCTTGTCGTTGTGCCCGATGATCACGCCGGGCACCCCGGAGAAGGTGAACCCGGTGACGTCGAACGGGCATTCGGCGCTCTTGGTACGGCAGTGCAGCCCGGCCTGGTACCAGACCGAGGGCATGTTCGCCGACAGGTGCGGGTCGTTGGCGAGCAGCGGCTTGCCCGAGCCGGTGTGCCTGCCGCCGACCACCCAGGAGTTCGAGCCGATGCCGTTGCCGCCCTTGGGGTCGCCCATCAGGCTCGGCACCGCCCGCAGGGCCTCGGCCGCCCGGGTCAGCGCGCCCGTGTCCGGCCGTCCGGTTCCGGTGTCCACCTGGTCGGTGTCCGCGCCGGGCTCGGTGTCCTGGTCGAAGCCGCGCCGGGTGACCGACCCCTGGGTGACGATCGGCTGGTGGGTGTCGAAGGGGTAGCCGGGCCAGAGCTGTTCGACCCGCTCGCGGGGCAGCCTGCTCGCCGCGAGCGCCCGGCCGATCTCGTCGGACATGTTGGAGCGCAGATCCCAGGCCATGGCCTTGAGCCAGGACAGGGAGTCCACCGGAGTCCACGGTTCGGGTTCGTAGCCGAAGTTGGTGAGCTTGAGGACCGCGTACTCCAGGCTCTTGGCGGTGAAGCCCTCGTGCTGGTCCATCCAGGAGTTCACGCCCTTGGCGTAGGCGTCGAGGTGGTGCCGGGTCTGCTCGGTGAGCATCGGCAGCTCGGCCTCGGCGACTTTGCGCCAGCCCATGGTTCGGATGACCTTGTCCTCGACGAGCGTCGCGGAGCCGAACATCTCCGACAGCCGCCCGGCCGTCACGTGCCGGCGGAAGTCCATCTCGAAGAACCGGTCCTGGGCGTGTACGTATCCCTGGGCGAGGAACAGGTCATCGGAAGAGTCCGCGTAGATATGTGGAATACCTGTTTTGTCGCGATATACGGTGACTTTTCCGGTTAGGCCGTCTACCTTGAGCTCGCCCGCGAGCTGCGGGAAGGAGGCGCGCACCGTCCACACGCCCACCCCGGCGAGAACCAGCCCGAGCACCACGAGGACGGTGAACGCCCGTGCGAGCCACGTGAACGGCCGGGGCATCCAGGCATACGGCCGGAACCTCACAAAGACCTCCTATGCGACGTGCTCGAACAAGTTTGGCAGCACCCCGGAGGCGAAACGCCGATTCCGCGTTCGTCAGAATGCGACGCATGGAGTTCACGACCGCCGATCTCATCGACGCCCACGGCGACGTCCTCGACAGCTGCCTGACGCAGTTCCGCTCGTACGGCCTGCGCCCGCGCTTCGCCGGGCCGATCGCGACCATCCGCTGCCTGGAGGACAACGCCCTGGTCAAGCAGGTCCTGGCCACGCCGGGCGGGGGACGCGTGCTGGTCGTGGACGGCGCGGGTTCCCTGCGCACCGCCCTGATGGGCGACCTGATCGCCGCCTCCGCCGTCTCGTCCGGCTGGTCCGGCGTCGTCGTCAACGGGGCCGTCCGCGACACGGTCGCCCTGGGCGGTCTGGACCTGGGGGTCAAGGCCCTCGGTTCCAACCCCCGCAAGAGCGCCAAGGAGGGCGCCGGCGACCTCGACGTCCCTGTCACCTTCGGCGAGGTCACCTTCGTCCCGGGCGCATGGCTCTACAGCGACGAGGACGGCCTCGTCGTCAGCCCCCGCGCCCTGTTCTGAGCCCCCCGCGTCCTGCCCTTAGCCCCCCGCGTCCTGCTCTGAGCCCGCGCGCTCTACCTGAGCCCGCGCGCCCTGCCTTGAGCCCCGCGTCGCGGCCGACGGTTGCCGGGCGTGGTGTCCGGGCGTACACGGGCCGAGGACTACTGCAGCGCGGTCTCCAGCACCACCGACCGCGTGGCGAAGCCGTTGCGCTCGTAGAAACGCACGGCCGCCTCGTTGCTCGCGTACGCCGTCACCCCGGCGTACCGCGCCCCGCGGCGGCGGGCCCACGCCCTGAACTCCTCCACCAGATCGGCCCCGATCTTCCGGCCGCGGTGGGCGGGCCGCACGTAGATGCTGCCCAGCGTCGCCACCGTGACCGGCCGCATCGAGGTGGGCCCGGACAGCCGGCCGGACAGGTGGCCGACGATCCGGCCGCCGGCCTCGGCGACCATCACCAGGCGGTCGGGGTCGTCCAGCGCTCCGGCGAACCAGGCCGGGCCGTGCTCCGTGGGCCAGCCCAGGTCGAGGGTGAGGTCACGGGCTCCGGCGTCCTCGGCGAACAGCGCGGAACTGCAGGCCACTACCCCCTCCAGATCCGCAACCGTGGCAGGCCGTACGACAACGCCAGTCTCGCTCATGATCGGGACGGTATCGGCCGCCACCGACATTAAGCGCGATCCGCCCCTACGCCCTGCCGAAACATGACCATTCCATGCTGGATCGGCGAGGCCGGCGTCCGCCCGCGGAACGGGAGGGACGCGGCCGCCGGGGCGGGGACTACGACCAGGTCTGGCCCTCGGGGGTGTCGGCCACCTGCACGCCCAGGGCGGCCAGCTCGTCGCGGAGGCGGTCGGAGACGGCCCAGTCCCTGGCGTCGCGTGCCCGCAGGCGCCGCTCCAGCAGCTCGGCGGCGCCCGGCGGCAGGCTCCTGGCTCTGCCGATGTCGGCCGACAGGTCCAGCCCGAGGATCTGGTCCAGGTGCAGGAACGCCTCGAACCGGGAGCCGGGCGCGATCGAGTCGTCGCGTTCCAGCTCCCGCAGGAGGCGCAGGGCCAGCGGGGTGTCGAGGTCGTCGTCGAAGGCGGCCTCGATCCGCGCGACCCGCTCGGCGGGCATCGGGCGGCTCGGCGTCTCCGACCACTCGGCGACGCGGGAGCGCCAGCGCCGCAGGGTCCTGTCGGCGGCCCGGAGCGTGTCCCAGGTGAGGTTCATCTGCTGGCGGTAGCGGTGCTCCAGCAGCGCCAGCCGTACGGCCAGCGGATCCAGGCCCGCGTCCACCACGTCCTGGAGCAGCACCACGTTGCCGGTGGACTTGGCCATCTTGCGCCCGTCGAACAGCAGGTGCTCCCCGTGGACCCAGTGCCTGACCACCTCGTGGCCGGCGGTGGCGTCGGACTGGGCGCGCTCGTCCTCGTGGTGCGGGAAGCGCAGGTCGATGCCGCCGGTGTGCACGTCGATGTGCTCGCCGAGGAACCGCAGCGACATGGCCGAGCACTCGATATGCCAGCCGGGGAAGCCGCGGCCCCAGGGAGTCTCCCAGGTCATCTCGCGGTCCGAGGGCTTCCACAGGGCCCAGTCGGCGTGGAACCGCTTGCGGGGGTCGACGCCTTCGAGCCGGTGGCCGGGCTTCAGCCGGTCGAGCCGGTTGCCGGAGATCTCGCCGTAGGTCGGGAAGGAGGCCGCGTCGAAGAAGACCGACCCGTCGGGGGTCGGGTAGGCGTGCCCCTTCTCGATCAGCTTGGCGATCATCTCGATCATGAGGTCGATCGTCTCGGTGGCCCTGGGGGAGTGCTCGGGCGGCCGGATGTTCAGCGTGGCGGTGTCGGACAGGAAGGCCGCCTCGTAGAACCGCGCGACCTCCAGCCCGGTCCGCCCCTCGGCCCGCGCCTGGAGCAGGATCTTGTCCTCACCGCCGGGGTCGATCTCGGCGTCGTCCACCAGATGCCCGACGTCGGTGATGTTCCGGCAGGCGACCACCCGGATCCGCTGCCGCTCGCTGACCCGCCTGATCAGGTCCGCCAGCACGTACGACCGGAAATTGCCGACATGGGCGTAGCGGTAGACGGTGGGCCCGCAGGTGTACATCCGCATGGACCGGGCCCCTTCGGGGAGGACCGGTCCGACCTGGCGGTTCCGTGTGTCATACAGCCGTAGCATGCCTCGACCCCATTCTCCTCAGCCGGAACCCTCCAGGAAGGCGAGGATCTCGCGGTCGCCGCGGTCGCGCAGGCGGGCGATGACCTCCTCGCGGGTGCAGCCGTCGGCGAGGCCGATCCGGGCGCCGATCAGGCGGAGGCCCTCGGCCTCGGAGGCGACCGGCGCGGTGTAGCCGATCAGGTAGAGGGCCCGGTTCAGGGCCGGAAGGCCCGGGGACGCGGCGGGGAGGTAACGGGTCAGCAGCTCGCCGCCGTCGGAGACCGTCAGGAAGACGTGGTCGCCCTCGGAGGCGTTGGAGGCGACCAGGATCGGCCGGATGGACCCCATGGTCGGCTGGTTGTGCCAGCTGATCACCACGTCGCCGGACGGGGTGGAGGCGGTGAGCTGGCCGCCGGGGGCCATGCCCAGGTGCGCGGCGAAGCCGGTGGGCAGGGGGGAGCCCGAACCGCGCAGGTGCTCGGCGTTGACGTCCACCCGGTGCCACCAGCGCCCGTCACGGCTGCGGAAGCAGCGGCGGGTCGCCGAGACGTCGCGGCGGGGCTGGTAGTCGGCCTGCTCGGCCCCGGCGACCCGGATCCACCCGCGCTGCGTGCGCTCGAAGCCGGGCCCGCCCGCGTAGGCGCGGACCGAGCTCTCGCTCACGTCGTAGCGCGCGGTGAGGTTCGTCACGATCGTGTTGACCGACGCCTCGCCGTTGGACCGCTCGATCTCCCGGACGATCATCTCCCTGATGCCCAGGTACTGCTCGCCGCCCCAGCGGGACAGCCCGTACTTGTTGCGGTCCAGCCGCAGGAACCGGTCGTCGGCGGTGAGCTGGTTGCGGATGCCGACGAGGCTGTAGTCCTCGCCGATGCGCTCCTGGATCTCCTCGGGGGTCAGCGCGTTCCCGGCCACCGCGAGCACGGCCTCGGCCTTGTCGTTGACGCTGCGCGGCCAGGGCACCACGTGGCCTTCGAGGACCCGGAGCTGGGGCACGGCGATGAGCCACCGCTCGGCCACGTCCTCGCGGATCCCGAGCTGGCTGACCAGCGTGACGGCCTCGTCGAGGGGACGCGGCCCGTCGGTGAAGAGCTGCCGGGTCTTCTCCCGCAGCTCGTCGGCGCCGCCCGCCACCAGCCAGCCGTCCACCTGGTCGTAACCGCTCAGCAGGGTCCGCACGAACCGCCAGGCCGGGATGCCCAGGGTGGCCATGTCGGTGCGGTGCCACGGCACCGCCGCGGCCAGGTCGTCGGCCGGCACCGCGGAGCCGAGCCGGCCCCGCAGCCAGGAGACGTGGGCGACCAGCGGCGCGGCGTCCTCACTCGCCAGCCAGGCCTCGACGTGGTCGCGCAGGTCGCGCTCGATCTGCCGGATGCGTTCCCTGGTCACCGAGAACCGCTGGGCCAGGTCGTCGAGCGTGGCCCGCTGCGAGGCGTAGAGGCGGTCCCTGGCGATGGCCCGCTGGCGCTCGTCCAGGGTGGCGAAGACCTCGTCGATCAGCTCGGGCAGCGGCCGGTCCGGCCGGGAGGGACGGACCTGGGCGACGCTCTCCTCGGTGACGGGCTCGAGCAGCCGCTCCAGCACGCCGGTGAACAGCTTGTGCACCACTTCCCGGCCGAGCCCCTCGGGGGTGCGGACACTCTCCGCCGGGTCGGCGAACCTGAGCAGGGGCAGGATGTCGCCGAGCATCAGATGACCCCAGCACGCCAGGGCGAGATCGGCGAGACGTCCGGCGACCTCTGAGGTCCCGATGGTGGAGCAGGCCCGGTCCAGCGTAAGTGCCTGCCACCACGCCTCTGGGAGACGGGGGTCGGTTGCGATCGGCGCTACCTGGCCGGGAGAGGTCCAGCGCAGGGGTGGCGCGATGTCGCTCAGGCTGAGGTTCATTGAGGTCCAACCGGCAAAGGGGAATATATCCGCAGTTCAGAGTATGTGATCAGGTGGGAAGAAAGGGACTGGCTCGCCCGGAGTAGGAGACATAGAGCAGCTCCCTCGCCCGGGTGCAGGCCACGTACAGCAGGCCGCGCTCACGCTGGAGGTCGTGTGCCCGGGCCGAGGGATCCTCACCGGCGGGAGTCAGCGACTCCGGGGACGGCACGATCCCGTCGGCCACGCCGATCACGGCGACCCGCCGGAACTCCAGTCCCTTCATGCCGTGCAACGTCGTCACTCTCACCCCCAACTCGCGCAGGGCGGACCGGGCATCGCGCACGAGGCCGGAGGTCCTGGCGGCCACCCCGATCTCGTGCGGCGGCACGCCGTCCTCCACCCACTGTCCCACTTGTGCGACCAGACCGGTCAGCTCTTCCTCCGGTGAATCGTAGGCTCGGACCATCGGACGGTGCCCGTGCCGGGTGGCGTGGAAGCCGTACAGTTCCTGGACCCCCTTCACCAGTCCGTCGGCGGGCCCGCCCCCGCGCAGCCGTACCCCCCAGGAGAGGATCTCCTGAGGAAGCCGGTATGACACCTGAAGTCGGCGCTGGATCGCGTCGATTCCCACGGAGCTCAGTGTGACCCGCGTGTCGAAGATGCGCTGGTGCGGGTCGCCCACGATGAACAGGTCGTCGCGGGCGTGCGGCACCGCCGCGCGCAGCAGCCGCCACTGCGCGGGGTGCAGGTCCTGCGCCTCGTCCACCACGATGTGCCGGTACGGCTCCCGCCTGGGCGCCGTCTCCTCCAGCAGGTCGCCCGTCGTCTGGCCCAGGAGCAGCGACGCCTCGGCCGCCAGCTGGAGCAGGGTGCGCCTGCCGCGCTCCCGCAGCTCCCCGGTGACGTGCTCGACGGCCCGCCAGACCGCGGTCCGCTCCGGGGCCGTGAGCTCGACGCTGCGGCCGGGACGCGGGGCGCTCAGATACTCCTCCAGGGTCCGGAGGTTCTGCGCCAGCACCACCTGCTCCCACTCGCGCAGCAGGAACGCCGGGCTGTGGCCGCTCTCCGTCTCCCGCCAGAGCTCGGTCATCTCGGCGGCGCCGGCCAGCGCGGGCGAGCGCGCCTCGAACTCGGAGACGATGCGGTGGGCCAGCCGGTCGACGTTGCCGACCTCGACCCGCTTGCGTGCCGCCTCGTCCTCGATCAGCAGGTCGAGCCGGGCGGCGAGGTCGGCGCTCAGCCCCTGGGAGAAGGTGACGAGCAGGACCTGGCCGGTGGCGCGCCCGGCCAGGAAGGCCGAGCGCTGGAGGGCGACGAGGGTCTTGCCGGTGCCCGCGCCGCCGGTGACCAGCATCGGCTGCTCGTAGGACTCCCAGCGGGCCAGCCGGTGCTGCGGCGGGTGCAGGAACACGCACCAGCCGGGCGCGTCGAGCACGTGGTTCAGCTCGCGCGGGCTGCCGACGAAGACGGCCCGGTCCGGGCTGCGCAGGAGCGCGGCGGCGAAGTCCTCGGGGTCGACCGGGTCCCCGGTGGCGGCGACCGCGCGGCAGGCCTCCAGTTCCCGCCAGGCCCCGGTCATCGACTCGCCCCTGGCCAGCGCGGCCAGCGGCGCGTACTGCGTCGGGGGCAGCAGCGGCGCCAGCGCCTCCAGGATCAGCTCGTCGGTGATCTGCCGGGCGAGCGGCAGGAACCGCCTGTCGATCCCCAGTTCGGCCAGGTCGGTGTCGCAGGTGTCGGCGAACAGCCGCGCCGGGGAGGACTCGGCCGCCCTGCGTACGGCGGGCTCCACCCGGTCGAGCGCCTCGGCGTCCCACGTCTCGATCACGCCCAGCGCGGTGTTGACGCCGAACCGGTACCGCCGTGCGTAGGCCCACGCCTCGGCGTCCGGCAGCACGGTCAGCAGCCAGTAGACGTCCCGCTGCTTGACCACGACGCCGCGGTGGCCCTCGCCCAGCCGGAGGGTGACGGTCCGGGGGTCCCTGGCCCCCCTGACCCGCTCGGGGTGCGGCGCGCCCGCCACGTTCTGCATGAACCGGCGCACCGCGACGACGGCGTCACGGCGCACCGGCTGGGCCAGGGCGGCGAGTTCCGCGGGGAACTCCGGGGAGATCGCGATTCGGGGCATCGGCTAGGCCAGCAGGGACAGCAGGTCGCGGTCCCCGCGCTCTCGCAGCCGGCTGAGGAGGTCGGGCATGCTCACCTGGCCCGTCATGCCGACCCGGGTGGCGATGACCCGGCCGGCCTGCTCCGGGGTGCCGCCCGGCGCGGTGTAGCCGACCAGCCGCAGCGCCTGCGCCGTCGCCTCGACCCCCTTGCCCGCGGCCGGCAGGTGCCTGGCACGCAGCACCCCCTCGTCGGACAGCGTCAGGAACAGGTAGCTCCCCTGCTTGGCGCCCACGTCCGTGAGGAGCGTCCTGAGCGACTCCACCACGGGCCGCTCCTGCCAGCTCAGGGTGAGCTCGCCCACCGCGCTGTTGACCGTACGGCTGCCGCCGGGCGACATGCCGAGGTAGGCGGCGAACCCGCTGGGCAGCGGGCACTCGGCTCCCTGGATGTGCTCGGGGGTGACGTCGATCCTGAGCCACCACCGGCCGTCCGGCTGCCGGAAGCAGCGCCGGGTCAGCGAGACGTCCTTGAGCGGCCGGAACGGGCTCTTGCCCGGCTCCCCGCCGCGGGCGCCGGCGGCCGGCCCCTCGGTCTTCCCGGCGCGCTCCGCCTTCTCCGCCTTCTCGGTCTTCTCGGCCCTGTCGGCGCTCTTGGTCCGCTCGGACCCCTTGGCCTTGGCCGCCGAGCCGTTCACCCGCTGGGGTGGTCGCTGGCCGGCCCCCAGGATGCGGAGCTGGGGGACGTTCTCCAGCCACTCCTTCGAGACATCGGGGTGGATGCCGAGGGAGGTGACCAGGGCGAGGGCCTTCGTCATCGTCAGCGGCGGCTTGGCGCCGCTGATCACGTCACGCGTGTGGTGCCGCAGCTCGGCGATGTCACCCTCCACCAGCCACTCGTCGACCAGGTGGTACTCGGGGAGGCTGGCCAGCACGAACTGCCAGGCGGGCACGTCGAGGGAGTGGAGCTCGAGGGAGTGCCAGTCGGCGGCCGTGATCAGGCGCGCCTTGGGCGCGGCCTTGCCGAGGACCCGCTTGACCTCGGCCAGATGCTCCCGGTACGGCGCGGCCTCCTCCGAGCCGAGCCATGCGTTGAACCGCAGGCGCAGGTCGCCCTCCAGCTCGCGGATCACCTCGGGCTGCACCGCGAAGAGCTTGGCCAGCGCCTCCACGGTCGCCGGTTCGTCGCTGAACAGCCTGTTCTGCGCGATGGCCCAGCTCTTGTCCTCCAGGTTGGCGAAGGCGCCGTCCACCAGCGCGTGAACGCTCTCGGCGGGCCGCCCGGCCTCCTCCGCGCCGTCCGTCGCCTCGGCCTCCAGCGCGGCCCGTGCGGCCGGTACGGACGCGGCCGGCGCCGCACCAGGGTCCGGGCCGGGGTCCGGGCCGGGCAGGGGCTCCGGGCCGGGCAGGGGCTCCGGGCCGGCGGAGGCGTGCTCGGGGCCGTCTCCCGGGCCGTCCTGCGGGTCGTCCCGGGGATCGGTTCCCGGGCCCGGTTCCGGTCCGGTGCCGGTCTCCGGGCGGGACCCGGCCGGGGCCGCCCCGGCGGGCCCGGGGCGGTCCGCGTCGCTCCCCGGCGCCGCGGGCCCGGCTCCGGCGTCGCGCGGGAGCTCCGGCGGTGCCCCGGCCTCGGCGGGAGCGGCGTCCGGCCGCGCGTACAGAGCCTCGGCGGCGGCGGGAGCGGCGTCCGGCCGCTCCGGCGCAGCCCGGAACGGCGCCTCGGACCCGTTCACGACGGCCCCCGGCACGGCGGCCTGCGCCGGCGTCTCCGGACGCGCCGCGACGGCGGCGGCCGCGGCCGCGAGCCCGAAGGCCGCCTCGCGCGCTCCCGCCCCGTTGGCGGCCGGGCGATCGCGGTCCACGGCCACCTCCTCGGTCCCGGTCCTGGAGCCGGCCGTGGCGGGCGCCATCGCGGGGAAGCCGGAGCCGGAGCCGGCACCGGGGTGGGTCAACCGGTGGAAGACCGCCGAGAACAGGACGTTCAGCACGGGGAAGGGCTGGATGAAGGGCTGGTCGCGCAGCTCGTGGCCGGTGAGGGAGAGGAGGCCGGACCAGGAGCCGGTACGGTCGAGGGCGATGGCCGTACAGGGTTCGTCGGCCTCGTCGGGATCCAGGACGTACAGGGCGGGGAGCACGTCGCCCAGAGCGGCGGCCGGCCAGTGCTCCAGGGCGATCCGGGCGAGGATCTCGGCCAGCTCGTCCGGGTCCAGCACGGCGAGCACCCGGGCCATCGGCAGGCTGCGCCACCAGGCGTCCGGGAGGTCGGGCTGGTCGCGCAGGAGTGGGATCGTGGCCGCGTCGCTCCAGCGCAGCGGCGGCACGAGGTCACTCAGACAGAAGTTCATCCGTTCCCTTCACCAGCCCCTCAAGCCGCCCGAGTCACTCCACGTCGCCGGGGAACGAGACTCATGGAACAGACCATAGTCTGGCAAATCGCCCTGGCGCATCGGGTCTTGTCAGCGGCGTACGGCTGCGAACCGGAGCCGCACGTAGTCGGCCATCCAACCGGTCTCCCGGCGCAGTGCGGGCGCGGCCAGCTCGTTCACCCGGCGCAGCAGCGATTCGACCAGGTCTGCGGGCACTCCCTGGAGCAGCGATCCGGCGAACATCCGCACCCAGTCCGCCGCTCCGTTGGGGCATTCGTCGAGCGGAGTCGGCCGGTCGAAGTATTCCAGCAGGCGGACGACGAATCCGCCCTTCTCCAGCCGCGCGGCGTACTCGGCCGGAGTCGGGAAGTACCAGGGGAGATCGGGCTCGCGCAGCCCGTGCTCCCGCCACGCGGTGAACAGCGCCGCCGTCAGCGCGGCGCAGTTGCCCGCGCCGCCCATCTCGGCCACGAACCGCCCGCCGGGGATCAGCGCCTCGCGCACGCTGGATATCACCGCGTCCGGCTCGCGCCCCATCCAGTGCAGGGCGGCGTTGGAGAAGACCGCGTCGTACGGCTGGGCGACCGTGAAGTCACGGCCGTCGCCGACGATGAAGTCCAGCCCCGGATACTGCGCCAGGGCCTTCTCGATCATCGCCGGGGATCCGTCGATCCCCAGGACGCGGGTCCCCCGGGAGGAGATCTCGGCGGTCAGCACCCCGGTGCCGCAGCCGAGGTCCACGACGCGCTCCCCTGGCTGGGGGTCGAGCAGCTCGACCAGGGGCGCGCCGTGTGCCGAAACGTATCCGAAGCCGCTGTCATGGGAGCGAGCGTTCCACCTCGTCGGGCTCGGGGCGTCGTATCGCAAGACGATCAGCTCACATTCTGAGACGCCACGGCCTCTTATCGGTGCTCCCCAGACACTTTAGAGCCTCCGAGATGTCGCGACATGTCAGTCCCAGCAGCCTCAGGCCTATCTGGTCTTTCCGTTCCACGCGCGGTGGAGGTATGCCTTGGCGGCGTCGATCTCCGCGATGTTCAGCATCACCGGCGTGGCGGTCGTGGCGGGAAGCTTGGCGGCGAGCTCTCTGTCCAGCGTGCCGCGCATCTGGAGGGCCTCCATCCGGGCCGGGCGGGCGTAGCCCTTGAGGAACAGGTTCTGGCCCCGGTCGGAGAAGAGGAACTCCTGCCACAGCCGGGCGGCGGCCGGGTGCGGGGCGTTCTTGCTGACGGCCTGGACGTAGTACGAGCTGAGCACCGCGTCACCCGGGATCGCGACCTTCCAGCCCGACCGCGCGGCGTTGTCGTAGTCCCAGTCGAGGACGGCCGTGGCCGTCCGCTCCGACGCCGCGAAGTTGCCCGCCTTCCTCAGGCGCTCGAAGAACTCCACGCCCCGCTTCGCCCGGGGCTCGCCGCGGCTGAGCGAGGCCGCCATCACCGCGTTGAAGGCCGCCGCGGTCTGGCGCGGGTCGCCGGGCAGCGCGACGCTGTAGCCGGGCTTGAGCAGGTCGCCGTAGGAGGTGGGGGCCGCGACCTTGCGGGGGTCGTAGCCGATGGACATGTAGCCCCCGTACCCGGCGTACCAGCGCCCGGCGTTGTCCTTGACGTCGTCGGGGATGTCCTGCCAGTTCTGCACCTTGTACGGGGCGAAGGCGGCGGCGTTGGCCACCGCGACCTCCAGGCTCAGGTCGAACACGTCGGGCTTGAGCCGGGCGGCGGAGTCGATCTCCTGCTTGCTGCTCGCGTCCGGCTCCAGCTGGTCGACCTTGATTCCGTACTCTTCGGAGAAGGCGTCGATGATCTCGCCGTAGTTCACCCAGTCGCGTGGCAGCCCGACCACGGTGAGCGCGCCCTCCTTGCGGGCCGTCTCGACGAGGTTCTCCATCGTCGAGAACCCCTCCTGCAAGGAGGCCGCCTGGGGCTTGACCGGCGGGAGTTGTCTGTTCGGAGTAGCCGGGGCGCCGCACCCGGCGATCGTGGCGGTGAGGATCACGGCGGCGGCGGCACTGATGCGTACGGTCACGCGTCGCATACTCCATGCGACGATCGGGTGGATCGAGGAGGCGCGGCCTTTTTTGGTGAACGGCTTACGCCCGGCATGCCTTTGGAGGGCACCGGGGCGGTCAGCCCGGGACGACCTTCGCCGCCGCGAGCGTCTCCTGGGGGATCTCGACCAGGGTGCCGTCGCGTTTGCGTACGCCGAGCACGCCGTTCCGCCAGAATTCGAGCTCGCCCACCGCGTCGCGAAACCCTTCTGGGACCCGTCGTCGTGTGGTTACTCTTTTGCCCACGTCAGAAGGGGTTATGGTGATATTGAGGCGAGCGCCGAGGCCCGGGTTCACCGTCTTTTGCCCCCTCCCGTTTCAGTCATTTGGCGGGCACGGCAATACTAGGGCGTAGCAACCCGCGGTCGAAGTCGTGCCTAGGTGCGTAAAGAAGAAGGAGCCCGAGGTGACCTACGTCATCGCGCAGCCTTGCGTGGACGTCCTGGACAAGGCGTGCATCGAGGAGTGCCCCGTCGATTGCATCTACGAGGGCGAGCGCATGCTCTACATCCACCCTGACGAGTGCGTGGACTGCGGTGCGTGCGAACCCGTCTGCCCCGTTGAAGCGATCTTCTACGAGGACGACCTTCCCGACCAGTGGAAGGACTTCTACAAGGCGAACGTGGACTTCTTCGAAGACCTCGGGTCGCCCGGCGGCGCATCCAAGGTCGGCAAGATCCACAAGGACCACCCGGTCGTCGCGGTCCTGCCCCCGCAGGCCGAGAGCCACTAGCGGCCCGTGCCGCCGGGCGGGGAGCGCGCAGCGCGCCGTCCCCGCCCGGCGGCGTCCGCGGAGAAGACCTCTTTTCCCTCCCGGCCCGGTGGGGGACATGCCTAGTGGGGAGAGCTGTGATCGGCCTGCCGGATTTCCCGTGGGATCGGCTCACGCCGCTTAAGGAGCTGGCGCAGTCGCACCCCGACGGGATCGTCGACCTCTCGGTCGGCACGCCCGTCGACCCGGTGCCGGCCGTCGTACGGCAGGCGCTGGCGGACGCCTCCGACAGTCCGGGCTACCCGCTCACCTACGGCACCGAGCGGCTCCGCTCCGCCGCCGCGGGCTGGCTGCGGCGCCGGCACGGCGTGACCCTGGACCAGGCGGACGTGCTGCCGTTGATCGGCTCCAAGGAGTTCGTGGCCTGGCTGCCGACGCTGCTCGGCATCGGTTCCGGCCAGCGCGTGATCTTCCCCGAGCTGGCCTACCCCACCTACGACGTGGGAGCCCGCCTCGCGGGCGCCGAGCCGTACGCCACCGACGGGCTGCTGGCGCTCGGGCCCGAGCGGGTGCCGCTGGTCTGGGTGAACTCCCCGTCCAACCCGACGGGCAAGGTCCTGCCCGCCGAGCACCTGCGCAAGGTCGTCTCGTGGGCGCGCGAGCACGGCGCGGTCGTGGCCTCCGACGAGTGCTACATCGAGCTGGGCTGGGAGGAGCAGCCGGTCTCGATCCTGCACCCGGAGGTGTGCGGCGGGTCACACGAGGGCCTGCTCGCGGTGCACTCGCTGTCCAAGCGCTCCAACCTGGCGGGCTACCGCGCCGGGTTCGTCGCGGGCGACCCCGCGCTGATCCGGCGACTGCTGGAGGTCCGCAAGCACGCCGGCATGCTCATGCCGGCGCCGGTCCAGGCGGCGATGGCCGTGGCCCTGGACGACGACGCGCACGCCGAGGAGCAGCGCGCCCGTTACGCCGCCCGCCGGGCGGTGCTCCGCCCCGCCCTGGAGGCGGCCGGCTGGGAGATCGAGCACTCCACCGCGGGCCTGTACCTGTGGGCGTCCAATGGCACGGACTGCTGGAAGCAGGTGCGCGCACTGGCCGATAAGGGGATTTTGGTTGCACCCGGCGATTTTTACGGAGAAGCCGGTAGTGGACATATCCGAATTGCCGTGACCGCGAGTGACGAACGCATCAGTGCGGCGGTCCGCCGCCTCCAGTAGGATCGCGCGGCATGACCCCTGAGGTCGCCGCGATACTCGGATTGAGCGCAGTGACACTTGTTCTTCTGCTTGGCGCGTTCTTCGCGACCACGCGTCAGGACAGGAAGCCGCGCAAGACCGAGCCGCCCGGCGATATCCCCCTCCAGCCGGCCGAGGTCGCGCCGCCGCCTCAACCGAGCGCGGGCCATGTCGGCATCGACTACCCCGATCCCCGCACGATCAAGGTGGGCGACACGATCGACTGCCAGAGCGTGCGGACCCGCGTCCTGGGCGCGATGTACCTGTCGTGGCAGGGAAACCAGTGGACGGAGTACCTCCTCGACGACGGCACCCGCCGCTACCAGTGGCTGTCGATCGAGACGCGCGCCGGTCTGAACCCGGGTGACCCGCCCCACCTCGAGGTGCTGCTGTGGACGCCGGTGCCCACGCAGGGCATGATCCCGGCCAAGACCACGCTGAGCGTCGAGGGGGTCGAGTTCTTCCCGGTGGACCGCGGGACCGCCGCCTTCCGCGGGGAGGGCGTCACCTCGATGCCCGAGCGGGGCCTGCTCGACTTCGCCGACTACCGGGCCGCCGACGGCCGCCTGCTCTGCTTCGAGCGGCTCCAGGGGCAGCCCTGGAGCTCCTCCTACGCCCAGCCGCTGCCGCCGGGCTCCATCAAGATCGAGAAGAAGGGCTAGGAGATCTCGACCTTGCCCGCCGGGGCTCCGGCGTCGGCCTGCCAGCCGTCGTCGCCGCGCACCGGTGTCCAGCTCCGGCCGTTGTAGCGGACCTGCCGCAGCCCGAACTCCTTGGCGTGGGCGACCGACCAGCCGGACATCAGCCAGCCGTGCTTCTGCGAGGTGGCGTTGAGCGTGGTCCCGGAGCCGAGCGCGCGGGCGAGCTCCTGCCTGGCCCCGGCCGTGCCGGAGACGGGCGTCTTCCCGGTGGGAGCCGGGAACCAGCAGTGCACGGCCTGGGGCACCCGCCCGGTGAACGCCGCGGCGAGGATCTTCGCCTCCCCCTCGTGCTGGGCGTAGGCCGAGCCGTCGGCCGAGCGCTGCACCTCCTGGGCCGCCTCGTGGAGCGGCAGCTTCCGGTAGCGCTTCACCTTCACCAGGGCGGAGAAGAACTTGCCCGAGGAGTAGACCGGGTCGACGAGCTGCTCGGGCTTGCCCCAGCCCTGCGAGGGGCGCTGCTGGAACACCCCGACCGAGTCGCGGTCGCCGAACGGCAGGTTCAGCAGCTTGGACTCCTGGATGCCGGTGGCGTAGGCGATCACGACGGCCCGCTCGGGCAGCTTCCTGCGGGCGGCCACCGCCGCGATGACCGAGGCCACCTGGGCCTGCGGGATCTCCAGCTCCAAGGAGCCCTCCGGAGTGGTGATCTTGCACCCCTCCACCGGCTCGGTGAACGGCGTGACCCTGTTGAGCAGGGCGAAGATACCCACGGTGATGGCCACCGCGAGCACGCTCACGATCGCGATGATCGCGATGACCCCTTTGGAGAATCGCCGTCGCACCCTGAAGAACCTACCGGTCCCTGGCAGGGGAAGAACCGCCGGAAATTATCGGTCGAATCTTGAAGTCGGACCGTCGCGCTCTGTTATCGTTCCACACGTTCTGCGGGCAGGGCTTGTCCGTCGCGACGCCCTGCGGCCTAGCGGGAAGCCGCTCCCTCCGGGGGGTGGGAAGCCGCTTTCGCGTGGGAGCGGAGGAGCCACGATCCAGACCCATTCCAGTCCGCTGCCGGCGGCCGTCGACGAGCTGTGGGAGCGCAGGACCGAGCTGGGCCCCGGCGACGCCGAGGCGCGGAGCGTCGTCGTCGGCGCCGTCGACATGCTCGACACCGGCAGAGCCCGGGTCGCCGCTGTCTCCCCCACCGGAGAGGTGGTCGTGGACGAGCGGGCCAGGCGGGCCGTCCTGCTGGCGTTCCGCGTGCTCGGTATGGCCAGGTCCCAGGTGGGCGACTTCCACCATCATGACCGCGTCCCGCTGAAGACCTCCTTCGACGGCGTCCGCGTGGTGCCCGGGGCGATCGCCCGCTGGGGCGCCCACGTCGCGCCCGGCGTCGTGCTGATGCCCTCCTTCGTCGACATCGGCGCCCACGTGGACGCCGGGACCATGGTGGACACCTGGGCCACGGTCGGCTCGTGCGCCCAGATCGGCAAGAACGTCCACCTGTCCGGCGGGGCCGGGATCGGCGGCGTCCTGGAGCCTCCGGACGCGGTCCCGGTGGTCGTCGAGGACGACGCGCTGATCGGCAGCCGAGCGATGATCATGGAAGGGGCCCGGGTGGGCAGGGGCGCGGTGGTCGGCGCCGGCGCGGTCCTGTCCGCCTCTACGCCGGTCGTCGACGTGCGGACGGGTGAGGAGCTGGGCCGGGGCCGCGTCCCCGACTGGTGCGTGGCGGTCGGCGGCACCCGCGACCGGGAGTTCCCCGGGGGCACCTTCGGGCTGCCCTGCGTGCTGGTGCTCGAGCGCCTGCGGGAGGAGCGACGGCACGACAAGGCGGAGCTCGACGAGATCCTCCGCGAGTACGGGGCCAACGCCTGAGCCGCGACCGGGGCGCGGCGGGGACCGCACGGCGAGTGAGGCGCGACGGGACGGCGGTGTATGAGACGCGACGGAACCGCGCGGCGGGTGGGCGTCCTGGGTGTCAGGGCGTGAGGAGCTCGACGACCCTGCGCTGGGCGGGTGACAGGGCGTCGACCATCATCGCGCTGAGCCTCTCTCCCGACACGGTCCCCGCCGGGCCGCCGGACCCGGCCTCGGCCCGGCCGTCGGCCGACACGGCGTCCATGAAGGGGCGCATCGCGTCGGCCATCTCGGCGGCGAGCGCCGCGACCTCCGGGTCGTCGGGGGAGGCGTCCTGCAGCGCCTCGAACCGGAGCCCGAGGTCCCACATCCGGCGCTGGAGCCTCTCGTCGCCCATCGACGTCCGGTAGACGCCGGTCAGCGCCTGGGCCGCCTCCGGCGCGGCCGCCTCCAGGAGGGTGATCGTCTCCCGTTCCCGCTCCAGCAGCGGGTGGGCGGGGAAGATCTGTTCCAGCTCGGCGAAGATGTGGCCCAGCTCCGGCGTCAGCGCCGGGTCGCGACCGGTGTGCATGAGCTCGGCGAGCATGGCCCGCTGCCGCCGGACGGCCTCCTCCTCCCTGGCCAGGTCGGCGTCCAGATCCGCCAGCGCCTCGCGCAGGTCCTGCCTGGGGCTGAGCACCCGGCCGATGTCGGGAAGGCTCATGCCGAGGGCCGCCAGCCGGCGGATCCTGATCAGGCGGACCACGTCGGCCATGCCGTACAGCCGGTAGCCCGCCGCGGTCCGCGGGGGTTCGGCCAGCAGCCCCACCTGGTGGTAGTGGCGGATCGTCCTGGTCGTGACGCCGGCCAGCGCGGCCAGTTCGCCGATGCGTAACACGTCTTCCAGTAAAGCCCACGGCCGGGGATAAGGTCGCGAGCATGAGTACGCGTCTGGATCTCACACAGGACGTCGGGGCGCTCACCGCGCGGATCGTCGACGTCGAGTCGGTCAGCGGCGACGAGAAGGCCCTGGCGGACGCGGTCGAGGAGGCCCTGCGCCCCCTCCCGCACCTGACCGTGCATCGCGACGGCGAGGCGATCGTCGCCCGCACCGAGCTCGGTCGCGGCGAGCGGGTGGTGATCGCCGGGCACATCGACACCGTCCCGGTCGCCGGCAACCTGCCCAGCCGGGTCGAGGGCGACCTGCTGTACGGCTGCGGCACCTCGGACATGAAGGCCGGCGTCGCGGTCGCGCTGAAGCTGGCCGCGGCGCTCCGCGCGCCGAGCCGGGACGTCACCTACGTCTTCTACGACTGCGAGGAGATCGAGGCCGAGCGCAACGGCCTGCTCCGGCTCAGCCGCAGGCACCCCGCGCTGCTCGCGGGTGACTTCGCGGTGCTCATGGAGCCCACCGACGGCGTGATCGAGGGCGGCTGCCAGGGCACGCTCCGCGCCCAGATCACGACCCGCGGCAAGCGCGCGCACAGCGCCAGGTCCTGGCTCGGGGTCAACGCCGTCCACGCCGCCGAGCCGGTTCTCGCGATCCTGAACGCCTACCGGGCCAGGCTGCCGGTGGTGGACGGGCTGGAGTACCACGAGGGCCTGAACGCGGTGGCGATCGGCGGCGGCGTGGCGGGCAACGTGATCCCCGACGAGTGCGTGGTGACCGTCAACTACCGCTTCGCCCCCGACCTGTCCCTGGAGGACGCCCAGGCGCACGTGAGCGAGGTGTTCGACGGCTTCGAGGTCCGGTTCACCGACGGGGCCGCGGCGGCGCGGCCCGGCCTGACCCATCCGGTGGCGGCGGCCTTCCTGGAGGCCGTCGGCGGCACTCCGAGGGCCAAGCTCGGCTGGACCGATGTCTCGCTGTTCTCCAGCCTCGGGGTCCCCGCCGTGAACTACGGCCCCGGCGACCCGAATCTGGCGCATCAACGCGGGGAGTACGTCTCGCTGGAGAAGATCGTCGACTGCGAGCGCAGAATGCTCGGCTGGCTGGGCTGACCTGCCCAGACGCCGTCCGGGCGGCTGGGCATAAATGAAAGTGGCTTTCCTCGCCGGCCATTTGGCGGGGAAAGCCACTTTCAGTCCCGAGCAGCACCCTCGGCAGTTAGACGCAGGCTCCTCGAAATCCGGTTCCGTCTTTTCCCGGAGATTTTCCAAGATTTTTCCGAAGGCGGCGCTACGGTGACCGACATGAAGAAGACACGTCCGGAACGCCGTCAGGGAGCCGTCGTGGTCCGCGGCGACCTCGTCTCCGACTCCACCCATGACCAGCGACTTCTTGATCGCAGAGGCCCCGCCGACTGGCTGCACATGGACCCGTGGCGGGTGATGCGCATCCAGGCGGAGTTCGTGGAGGGCTTCGGTCAGCTCGCCGAACTGCCTCAGGCGGTGACCGTCTTCGGGTCCGCCCGGAGTTCCGAGGACACGCCCGAGTACGAGATGGGCATCAAGATCGGCCGGAAACTCTCCGAGGCGGGCTACGCCGTGATCACCGGTGGCGGGCCCGGCTGCATGGAGGCGGCCAACAGGGGCGCCAGGGAGGCGGGCGGGGTCTCCGTCGGCCTCGGCATCGAGCTCCCCTTCGAGCAGCACATGAACGAATACGTGGATCTCGGGATCGAGTTCCGCTACTTCTTCGTCCGCAAGACCATGTTCGTGAAGTACTCCTGCGGCTTCATCGCGCTGCCGGGCGGCTTCGGCACGATGGACGAGCTGTTCGAGGCGCTGACGCTGGTCCAGACGCGCAAGGTCACCTCCTTCCCCGTCGTGCTGGTGGGCACGGAGTTCTGGGGAGGGCTGCTCGACTGGATCAAGAACACCCTCATGCCCAGCGGCAAGATCTCTTCGGCGGACGTGGATCTCGTCCACCTCACCGACGACGTGGACGAGGCCGTACGGATCATTGCCGACGCCGACCGGAACAGGGCGGAGCGGCTCAGGGAGGAACAGCGGGCGGTCCGCAACACGGTCGGCGACGCCCAATAAGGTTTGCCCGTGTTCATTTGCGTATTCCTGGCATCGAGTCAGAAGATCGACAACAAGTATCTGGCCCTGGCCGAGGAGGTCGGCGCCGAGCTGGCCAGGCGGGGGCACACGCTGGTGAGCGGGGGAGCCAAGGTCTCCTGCATGGGCGCGGTGGCGCGGGCGGCACGCGCGGGCGGTGGCCGGACCATCGGGGTGATCCCGCAGGCCCTGGTGGACATCGAGGTCTCCGACGAGGAGTCCGACGAGCTGATCGTCACCACCGACATGCGCGAGCGCAAGGGCATCATGGACGCCCGCTCCGACGCCTTCCTGGTCCTGCCCGGAGGCATCGGGACGCTGGAGGAGCTGTTCGAGATCTGGACGTCGCGGACGATCGGCCTGCACGACAAGCCGCTGGTGCTCCTCGACCCGTGGGGCGTCTACGCGCCGCTGAGGACCCTGGTCGAAGGGATGCACGAGCAGGGGTTCACCCGGCCGGACGTCTTCGACGCGATCTCCTGGACCACCACGGTCGAGGAGGCGTTCCGGCACCTGGAGAAGACGACCACGCACCTGGTGCCCAGCGCCGAGGAGCTAGGCGAGGCCACGGCGGGTTAGCTCGGGCGGCCGCCGCCCGGCCAGGGACTCGGTCATCTCGACCGCCAGCCGTACCTGAGCGGGGCGGGTGGTGCGGAAGACCCGGGCGCCGGCCCAGGCGCAGATCGAGGCCGCGGCGAGCTCCGCGGCCTCGCTGCCGTCTCCGGCCAGCGTGGCGGGCGTGACGGCGACCGTGCGCCCGGCGCGGACGAGCTCCTCGATCTCGGCGATCGAGTGGGCCTCGGCCCAGTCGGGTTCACCCGGTTCGTCGGGAGCGAATACCACGAGAGCTCTCACGGTGCGATCCTAGATCAGAGGAGTTGTGGCACGATTCGTATGTGCTGGTCGTACTCGCTCTCGCTGCCGTAGCCATCCTCGTAGGCGTGGTGGTGGTCGCCATGGGAGGGGGCGGCGAACTGAGCGAGTTCGCTCCCGACGTCCCCCCGCTGGATCTCCCCGTCGCCGGGCCGGTCGGCGCCGCCGACCTCATGGCCCTGCAGCTCCCGGTCAGCCTCGTCGGCTATCACACGCAGAGCGTGGACGAGACGCTGAACCGGGTCGTGAACGCGCTGGGCGAGCGGGACACCAGGATCGCGGTGCTCGAACAGCGGGTGTCGGAGCTGCTGGCGAGCAGGCTCCAGGCCCGCCAGGAGATCCACGCCGGCCCGCTGACCGCCCCGCGCACCGAGCACGAGCCCGAGGGCCCCGCGGAGTTCCCCGAGCTGTCCGAGGCGCCGCCGGAGTCTCTCGCCGCCCGCGACGGCGACGGCGAAGACGTCCGCGGGGATGGCGGCGGAGCCGTCCGGAAGGGCGACGGGGAGGACGCCCGGGAGGACGTCCGCGACGGTGATCGGAAGGACGCCCGAGACGGCGACGGGAAGGGCGACGGTGTGGAAGCCCGGGAAGACACCCGGGAAGACACCCAGGACGGTGATCGGAAGGACGTCCGGGACGGCGACGGGGAGGACGCCCGGGAAGACGGCCGGGAGCGCGACCGGCTGGGCGTGCCGGACGCGAAGGAGATCCGATGACCGAGCCCGAGTCCGAGCAGCCCGTCCGCTGCGGCTGGGTGAGCTCGGCCCCCGACTACGTCGCCTACCACGACGAGGAGTGGGGCCGCAGGGTCGAGGGCGACGACCGCGTGTTCGAGCGGCTCACCCTGGAGGCCTTCCAGTCCGGCCTGTCATGGATCACGATCCTGCGCAAGCGGGAGAACTTCCGGGCCGCCTTCGCCGGGTTCTCGATCCCGGCTGTGGCGGCGTTCGACCAGTCCGACGTGGACCGCCTGCTGGCCGACGCCGGCATCGTCCGCAACCGGGCCAAGATCGAGGCCGCGATCGCCAACGCCAGGGCCGCCCTCGACGTCGGCCTGTCCGACCTCGTCTGGCGCCACGCCGACCCGGCCTCCCCCGTCCCGAAGACCCTGGCGGACGTCCCCGCCCACACCCCCGGCTCCAAGGCGCTCGCCAAGGAGCTCAGATCGCACGGCTTCCGGTTCGTCGGCCCCACCACCGCCTACGCGCTGATGCAGGCCATCGGCCTGGTCAACGACCACCTGTCCGACTGCTGGGTGCGCGACGCCGGCAGGTAGCGCCCCGGCGGGCCGGTGGTCTCCGGTCAGCCCGGCCGCGCTCCGAGCCGTGCCCCGAGAGCCGCGCTCCGAGCCGTGCCCCGAGAGCCGCGCTCCGAGCCGTGCGCCGGAAGCCGCGCTCCGAGCCGTGCCCCGAGAGGAGAACGGCCGCCCCGTCCATGGTCGGCCGGACAGGTCTAGCGGCCCTCGAACACGGGGCGCTCCTTGTTGAGGAAGGCGCGGGTGGCGTTCAGATGGTCGGCGGTCTTGGCGCAGGCGTCCTGGAGGTCGGCCTCCAGGGCCAGGGCGTCGGCCAGGGAACCGCTCGCGGCGCACTCCAGAGCCCGCTTGGTGGCGGCGTAGGCGCTCGTCGGGCCCTGTGCCAGCCGTACGGCCAGGGCGTGGGCCGCGGCGGCCAGCTCGTCGGCGGGGACGACCTTGGAGACGATGCCGAGCTCCAGCGCGCGGGCCGCGTCGAAGGGCTCGCCGAGCAGCAGGAGCTCGGCCGCGCGGGCCGGGCCGACCAGGCGCTGGAGCGTCCAGGACGCGCCGGAGTCCGGGGCCAGGCCGATGCCGGTGAAGGCCATCGCGAACTTCGCCCTGTCGGAGGCGATCCGCAGGTCGCAGGCGAAGGCCAGGGAGGCGCCCGCGCCCGCGGCGACGCCGTTCACCGCCGCGACGACCGGCTTGCCCATCTCGGTGATCGTGCGGATGATCGGGTTGTAGTGCGTGCGCACGGTGTCGTTCAGGCCCCGGCCCGCCTCCAGGTTGGCGGCGTGCTCGTTGAGGTCCTGGCCCGCGCAGAACGCCCGGCCCGACCCGGTCAGCAGCACCGCCCGTACGGCGTCGGCCTGCGAGGCCCTGGTCAGCGCCTCAAGGAGGTCGGTCTTCGCCCGCACCGTCAGCGAGTTCATCGCCTCCGGCCGGTCCAGGGTGATGGTGGCGACGGCGTCGTCGCCGACGGAGTAGAGAACGTCGTTCAACGGAGAGGCTCCTTCTACGGCTCGGTCAGATGGCGGTCGACGAACGCGGCGGCGGCGGGGAGCAGGCGGGCCGCCTCCTGCTCGAAGTAGGCCCTGGCCTTCTCACCGGGCCAGCCCGGCGGCAGGAGGTCGGCGGGGAGGCCGGGGTCCCGGAACAGGAAGTTGCGCCAGCCGTGCAGCAGCCTGCTCCGGGTGGCGAACACCCGGTCGTCGGCGGCGTCCCCGGGCAGCGCGCCGATCAGGTCGACCGCCCGGGACAGCCACTCCTCGTAGGCCGAGCCGAGGCCGTCCAGATCCCAGGTCCTGGCGACCAGCGCCCTGGGGTCGCCGTCGAGCACCGCGTCGAACCGGTCGGCGCGGATGTCCTCCCCGGCGAGGAGCGCGCCGAGCTCGGGGGAGGGGCGCGGACCTATCCAGGTCGTATCGGACAGCGGGGCGTAGCCGAGGAAGGCCAGATCGGCCTTCAGGCGCTCCCGGCGGGGCCGCTCGCGCACCGGTCCGACTACGAGTATGTGCCATCGGCCGGTCCAGGTGATCGTCCCAACTCGGTAAATTCTCAGCGCCGTCTCGTCGAGACGGCGCACGCACCTGGGGGTGACCTCGTAGCCGGGCCCCTGCGGCAGCCGGGTGGGGGTCAGCCAGCCCTGCCGGACCATCCGCGAGACGGCGGTGCGGACTGCGGGAGGGGCGATATCCAACGGTGCGAGCAGGCGGACGAGGGCGGCTACGGACGCGCGACCGCCTCGGGACCGCAGGTGGTCCCCATACAGATCGAAGAGAGCGGCACGGGCGTTCACGAGGACAAGTTTGGTCGTCTGAAGGGTCTCGGACAACGGTCTTGATTGCCCGATGAGTCGATGCTGAGGCTGATCGTTCCCATTCCGAGCGCGGAGACGGGATAATAGGACATCACAGAAGACGTGAATGCGTCGGCCACCCTCGGGTCAGTCGGAGATCCGGAGCCCGAAGCAGGAAGGGATACACGCATGGCGGCTATGAAGCCGAGGACCGGTGATGGTCCGCTGGAGGTCGTCAAAGAAGGCAGGGGAATCGTCATGCGGGTCCCTCTGGAGGGCGGCGGCCGCCTCGTCGTCGAACTCTCGGCGGACGAAGCCAGCGCCCTTGGTGAGGAATTGAAGAAGGTCGTCGTCTGATCCCGATCTGAGATGCAGCGGTGTAGCCGGGCCTTATCTGATCTTGCTTGGAGAGCATGACACCCGCCATGGCCCACGCGACCGCGACCGATGAACACGGCCCTGGCCGCCGGACCGCCCTGTGGCGGCTCGCGCCAGGGCCGTAGTGTTCTTCCCGGATGATGACTGGAGTTCGCATGCCCATATCTCCCTATCTGCTGCTGCCCCGCGCCTCCTACGGGCGGGGCCTGTCCGCCGTGACGCCACCGGCCCCCTCCGGGAGCGGCGCGGACGCCGAGGCCCCCGTCGCGGAGGACGCCCAGCTTTTCGCGGTCCCCTTCGCGGCGGACCTCGCACCCGAGGTGGGCCTACCGCTGCCCGCCGCCGCGCTGCTGGCCCACTACGAGGCCAAGGGCGAGGCCGGCGAGGTCGTCGAGGTCCCCGTCGCGAACGGTGAGACCGTCGGCCGGGTGCTGCTCTACGGGATCGGCGACGGTTCGGCCGGTGCCCTGCGCAAGGCCGGCGCCGCGGTGGCCAGGCGGGGCAAGGGCAGAGCCGCGATCAGGATCGTGCTGCCCGAGGGGCCGGTGGCCGCGTTCGTGGAGGGCGCCCTGCTGGCCACCTACACCTTCCGGATCGGCGAGGCGAAGTCCCCGCCGGTGGCGGTGATCGAGTTCGTCGGTGACGGGGTCGAGGCCGAGGTCGCCAGGGGCGAGGTGATCGCCAAGGCCGTCACCCTCGCCAGGGACCTGGCCAACATGCCCTCCTCGGTGAAGACCCCCGCCTGGCTCGCCGAGCGCGCCGCGGAGCAGGGCGTCACCGCCAAGGTGTGGGACGAGGAGGAGCTGCGCGCCGGGAAGTTCGGCGGCATCGTCGCCGTCGGCCAGGGATCGGCCAACCCGCCGCGCCTGATCCGGCTGTCCTACGAGCCCGAGGGCGCCACCGGTCACGTCGTCCTGGTCGGCAAGGGCATCACCTACGACACCGGCGGCCTGTCGCTCAAGCCGACCGAGGGCATGAAGTTCATGAAGACCGACATGGCCGGCGGCGCGGTCGTCATCGCGGTCCTGGGCGCGCTGGCCGCCCTCGGCGTGCGGGTCAGGGTCACCGGCCTGATCGCGGCCGCGGAGAACTCCTTCTCCGGCACGGCCCAGCGTCCCTCCGACGTGATCACCCAGTACGGCGGGCGGACCGTCGAGGTCCTCAACACCGACGCCGAGGGCCGCCTGGTGATGGCCGACGCGCTGGCCTACGCCGACGCCGAGCTGGACCCGGACGTCATGGTGGACATCGCCACGCTGACCGGGGCCATCGGCATCGCCCTGGGCAAGGACCTCGGCGCCGTCTTCGCCTCCGACGACGACCTGGCCGCCGAGCTGACCGGGGCGGGCGAGAGCACCGGCGAGCGGCTCTGGCGGATGCCGCTGATCGACGACTACGCCCCGGCTCTCGACTCCGGCGTGGCCGACCTGGCCAACATCGAGGTCGGGTCGTCCTACGGCGCGGGTTCCATCACCGCGGCGCTGTTCCTGCGCGAGTTCACCGGCAAGCGGCCGTGGGCGCACCTGGACATCGCCGGCGTCGGCCGCAGCAGCGTGGACGAGGGCATCCTCAGCAAGGGCGCCACCGGCTACGGTGTGCGTCTGCTACTGGAGTGGCTGTCTAGTCGGTGAGTTTGATGGCGGCCAGGACGCCGTCGCCGAGGGGCATCATCAGCGGGCGGAGCCGTTCGTCGGAACGGACCAGCTTGCCCAGCTCCCGCACGGCGACGGTGTCCGGGTCGCGCTGCGCCGGGTCGGCGACCCGGTTGTCCCACAGGGCGTGGTCGAAGACCACGATCCCGCCGGGGCGCAGCAGGCGGACGGCCTCGGCCAGGTAGTCGCCGTACTCCTGCTGGGCGCCGTCACAGAAGACCAGGTCGTAGCCACCGTCGGACAGGCGGGGGAGGACGTCCAGGGCGCGGCCGGTGATCAGCCGGATCCGGCCGCCGGAGAAGCCGGCCTGGGCGAAGCTCTGCCGTGCCAGACGCTGGTGCTCCGGCTCCACGTCCACGCTGGTGAGCGTGCCGTCCTGGCGCATGCCGCGGAGGAGCCACAGTCCGGACACACCGCAGCCGGTGCCGATCTCCACGACCGCACGGGCGTTGACGGCCGTGGCGAGGAAGCAGAGGGCGGCGCCGCCACCGGGCAGGATCGGGGGCGCTCCCACCTCCGCTCCGCGCTGACGCGCGGTGAGCAGGATCTCGTCCTCCGTGTGGAATTCCTCGGCATAGGCCAGAGTGGCCTCCAACGGACTTGTCGGCGTCTCTGCCATCGGCCTCTCCTCCCGCTTTCTCCGTACACAGTCATATAGGCACTGGGTCGCAGCCTAAGGGAGGCAGGCCCGATCGGGAACTCATGTCGCGCCCGGTGCGTTGCACGGTTTAAGCGGCCTTTGCCGGTCCTGAAGGTAGTGAGTGCGCACGAAGGGACGAAACCAGGCACTATGGCGATAGCGGTGGTCCCGGAGAGAGGAGTGCTGGTGGAGGAGTCCGACCACCAGACGGAAGCTCCCATGCCCGACTGGACGCCTCCCACCTGGGAGGAGGTGGTCAGGAATCATTCGGCGCGTGTGTACCGGCTGGCCTATCGGCTGACCGGCAACGTGCACGACGCCGAGGACCTCACTCAGGAGGTCTTCGTCCGGGTCTTCAGGTCCCTGTCGAACTACACCCCGGGCACCTTCGAGGGGTGGCTGCACCGCATCACCACCAACCTGTTCCTCGACATGGCGCGGCGCAAGCAGCGCATCAGGTTCGAGGGGCTCGCCGACGACGCCGCCGAGCGGCTGCGCGGACGTGAGCCGTCCCCCGCCCAGGCGTACGACGACAGCCATCTGGAGCCGGACATCCAGGCGGCGCTCGACGCGCTCGCGCCGGAGTTCCGCGCGGCCGTCGTTCTGTGTGACATCGAGGGGCTGTCCTACGAGGAGATCGCCGCCACGCTCGGCGTGAAGCTCGGCACGGTCCGCAGCCGCATCCACCGCGGCCGGGCGCAGTTGCGTGAGGCGCTGGAGCACCGCGCGCCCCGTGGCGACCAATTCCCCCCGACCATCACCCGCGGGGAGGAGTTCGCATGAGAAACCACAGTCATGACGAATGTCACGACGAGCCGCTTGGCAAGGAGTGGGCATGAGTCATCTCGGAGAGCGTGTTTCCGCACTGGTGGACGGTGAGCTGAACCACCATGAGCGCGACCGTGCCCTGTCGCATCTGACCTTCTGCGCCGCCTGCCGGGCCGAGGTCGATGCCATGCGGGCACTCAAGAACCGGTTGCGATCCCTGGACGGGCCCGCCATGCCCGCCGACCTGACCATGTCGTTGCTGCGGATGTCCGAGCCCGGCGGCCCGTTACCGCCGCGTGAGCGGCCTTTCCCGATCTCGTCGGCCTCGCGGACGTTCGGCGGCGCGCCGATCCCGAGCATGCACAGCGTGGCGCCGCCGGACAACCGGCCACGCGGCCGCGCCGGGGGAGGTCCCCGCCGGTCGAGGAGGGCGGGTTACGTCGCGGTGGGCGTCGCCTCCGCGGCCGTGGCGATCGGCACGCTGTTCGTCGCGGGCGGCTCCGGCCCCAGCCCGCGTGTCGTGCCGCCGGTCGACATGTTCGCCAACCAGCACAGGAACACCGCGCCCTACGGAGGGTCGGCGACGCCGACCTTCTCCCCCACTCCGTGATCCGGCTGCCCGCCACCCTCGTCCTCGCCGCTCTCATGCTGCTGGGGCTGGTGGTGGGCAGTCCGGCGCACGCCGCCCGGCCGGACGAGCCCGAGGGCGACGACACCGGCCTGCACCTGCTGCGCGAGGCCGCGATCGCGGGCCGCACCCGCGGATACTCGGGCACCCAGTACGTCACCGCCTGGGGCCGCTCCGGCTCCGGCGCCGTCTCCTCGGTGCTGGAGGTCCGCAACGTCCCCGGTGAGGGACTGACCGTGCACACCCAGCCGTCGGGTCTCGTTCAGACGGTGGACCCCGGCACCCCCGCCGGCGGCATGTCCACCCCGTCCGAGACCATGCTTGAGGTGCTGGCCCGCAACTACCGGGTCGTGGCCGCGGGCGGGGGGCGCGTCTGCGGCCGGCCGGCCCGCCTGGTCCACGTGGTGCGCTCGGACGGCACGGTCGCGGCCCGTTACTGGCTCGACGAGGCCGGGGGGCCGGTGCTGCGCCGCGAGCTCCTCGACGGTCACGGCAGGGTCGTCCACGCCGGGGCCTTCGTCGATCTGACCCTCGGGCCGGTGCGGAAGGCCGCCGTCCCCGTGTCGGCCGCCGGCGGTCTCGACCTGGGGGAGACGCCCGGGCTGCTGGCCCGGGGCTGGCGTTTCCCCGCCGCGCTGCCCGGCCGTCTGGAGCTGTTCGCCGCGCACGACGCATCTCCTGGATACTTGTATCTGGGATATTCGGATGGCTTGTCAGTTGTGTCGGTTTTTGTCCAGCCTGGTGTCCTTGATGAGGAACGGCTCCAGGGATGGCATGCTCGGCAACGCAACGGGCATACGATCTGGATCCGGGACTCAGCCGAGCAGGAGACGATCTGGGCGAGTGGGGGTCATGTCTACACCGTCTTCGCGGACGCTCCGGCCGACATGGTCGTCGCCGCCGTCGCGGCGCTGCCGCACGAGCCGGTGCCCGCGCCCGACCTGTGGACGCGGCTCGGCCGAGGGGCGGATCGCCTCCTGTCCTGGGTCAACCCCTTCGGGTAAGGCGCGCTTTACATCTCTCGTATCCCGCTCAGGGGAAGATTGCCGGGGCGTCCCTGTGAGCGGCCTCATACGAGGCAAGGAGTGGTGAATATTCGATGACCGACGAGATCCGTACCCGCGAGGCGCACGGTGCTGAGGGGCGTACGCCGTCGGACTTCACCGACGACAGAGGCCAGGCCCCCGAGTCCTCCCGCCCGGACTTCCTGCCCGCCGAAGAGGCGGTCCCCTCCCACGGTGAGCAGCCCCGCAACGACGGCTGGAGCCAGCTCGGCGGGCCGCCGGGCCAGGGCCGGTGGGGTCAGGCCCCGCAGGGCGGCGCCCAGCAGCCCCGGCCCGACGACCGGGGCGGGCAGCCCGGTCCGGGTGCCCACCCGGGCGAGAGCGGCTGGGGCGATCCGTCGGGCAGGGCGCGCCAGGACACCGTGGTC